>JACPSI010000098.1 GCA_016193365.1 Ignavibacteriales bacterium | reverse complement strand
GAACGCAATTACACCATTCTTGACCAAACGGACGCCGAGGATGTTGTGAATCTTTTGCGAACACGTTTGCGCTACGATGCGAAAGAAAAACGTTTTCCGAGGAAGGAAACACTTTACGATATCTACAGCCGCGCTCTCAACACGCTCACGCCGATGAAAGACATCCTCACAAACGACTATCCGCATTATCTTGAACTCGAAGCAGACATCGCGAATGTCCACAAAGCATACACGATTTACAAGAAAGAGCACAACCTCATGGACTATGACGACCTTCTTGTAAACCTCGTGGAATTGCTCAGGAAAGATGAATCCGTGAGGACGGGTCTCTCCATCCGCTACAAGTATATCATGGTTGATGAATACCAGGATACCAACAAGATTCAATCGGAGATCGTGAAGCTGCTTGCGTTCAAGCATCAGAATGTGATGGTGGTGGGAGACGACGCACAGTCGATTTATGCATTTCGGGGATCGACGATCAAAAACATCCTGAATTTTCCCAAAGAATTTTCCGACTGCAAGGTTATCAAGCTTGAGGAAAACTTCCGCAGCACGCAACCGATATTGAACCTAGCGAACGAGATATTGAAAAGAGGAGCACCGACACCACCTATTCCCTCCCCTCCGAGGGGAGGGTAGGTGGGATCTGCTGAACATGTATTTTAAAGAACTCTACACGAAAAAACCCGGCGGCAACCTGCCGCATCTTGTCGTTGCAGAAACAGAGAACCTGCAATCTCGTTTCGTTGTCCAGAAGATTCTTGAACTGCGTGAACAAGGCATTCCCCTCGAAGAGATGGCCGTACTGTTTCGTTCCTCCTTCCTGTCGTTCGACCTGGAAATCGAATTGCAGAAGGCGAACATTCCGTTCAGAAAATTCGGCGGCTTCAAGTTTATCGAGACAGCGCATGTCAAGGACATGATTTCGTATCTCCGGGTCCTCGAAAACCCTCGCGATGTTGTGTCGTGGAACCGCATTCTCCTTCTCGTTGACGGCGTCGGTCCGAGAACGGCGGAGAAAGTCATCGACGATATTGTTAAACATAGACTCGGAGCAAATGGCCAGGAAATCACTGCAAAGTTCTGGACGAATTATCAAGGCTATGCGGACGGAGTGCAAAAGCTCTTTTCCGTTCTTAAAGACGTCCATGCAACTCAGATTTCTCCAGGCGAAAAATCGTTTCATATCCTGCAATACTACGAGCCGATTCTCCGAGCCCGCTATGACGACCATCTGAAACGCAAAAAGGACCTCGAGATGTTTCAGAATATCACGGAGCGCTACAAGAATGTTGGCGAGTTGTTGACAGACCTTGCCCTCGAACCTCCGAATGAAAGCGTTGTCGATATCGAGTCGCCAGGACCGGAAGAAGAATACATGACGCTTTCGACCATCCACAGCGCCAAGGGGCTTGAGTGGAATTCCGTATTCATCATCTATGCCCTCGAAGGCCGTTTCCCAACCATGCACTCTGCCGGCAGCGATGATGAGCTTGAAGAAGAACGACGCTTGATGTATGTAGCCTGCACGAGGGCGAAAGAGAACTTGTTTATCACCTACCCGATCAACATCTACGATCGCGAAAGCGGGATGATTTTGAGCAAACCGTCGCGGTTTATTCAGGGAATCGGGGAGCATCTGTTGGAACCTTGGGTGATTGAATGACGAACCAACGACAAACGAGCTGACGAACCAACGACAGTTCTGCAAATAAAGTCGAAGACGCGACAAACCGCAACTACTGCGAGGTCAATATGCACGGGTATTGCAGAAGCTTGGAGGAGGAGACGATATCGAGCAGCGTTTGTTTCGAAACTCAACGAATCTGAAACAGAGGCCGCCGAAACTCAGGTACATCTTCAATTTGCCCTCGAGTGCGGTTACCTTGACGCGAAAACTGTGGAGACTCTTGACGATCAGTATGAGCATATTATGGCCCAGCTTATTAGAATGATTCAAGGCGCTGACCACTGGGTCGTGAATCCGAACTCAAAGAAGAAGAATGTTTAGATGTCGTTGATTCGTCCTTGTCGTTGGCGCGTTGATTGCTCATAAGACATGAACACGATCCTCCATCTTGACCGCAACGAAAATCTCTACGGCCCGGCGCCGAAATGCTTTGAAGTCCTCAAGAACATCAGCGAAGAGGAGCTGAGCGTTTACTCGAGGGATTTTGCCAGAGGTGTCAAAAGCAAACTCTCCGAGCGGCTCGCTGCAGATTTTGGAATTCCGGAACAACAAATTCTGCTGAGCGAGGGAAGCGAGGACATGCTGAAACAAGCCGTCCATTGTTACCTCAAGCCTGGAGAAAAAATCCTCGCCCCGAAGCAATCGTGGTGGTACTATCAAAAAGTGGCCGATGAGGTATCCGGAATAACAGTGAATTATGCTCTTCACGAAGGCGAGGCGGCATATTCGTATGACGTAGATCAGATCAAAGCTCTCTGCACGTCACACTCGCCCCGAGTTGTGTTAATTGCGTCACCCAATAACCCGACCGGCAATTCATTTCCCGATGTTTCGTTCGAAACGCTGATGCAATCCGTTGGTGACGCCGTGGTAATTCTCGACGAAGCATACTGGGGCTTCAACGGGCAAACCAACGACCATATTGCGTCGCTCGTGGAGAAGCATGAGAATCTGTTGATCCTGAGGACGTTCTCAAAGTATTTCGCCCTCGCGGGCGCTCGCATTGGGTTTGCAGCGGCAGGAAAGGGCCTCAATCATCTCGCAAAGTTTGCATCGCGATATCTCGGTTTCAACCGTGTGTCGGAGGCTCTGGCTCTAGCCGCACTCGACTCTTCGGCGTACTACCATCAAATTTCCGAGAATATGAAAGCCGATCGCCAGAAATATTATGAACTCTATTCCAGGTTCGACGGGTTTCAATGCTTCGAATCCGACGCAAACTTTGTGCTCGTGAAAATCCCCGCAGAGTTGAAATCTCCGATACAACAATATCTTACACACAACGGAATCGCCGTGAAGTTTTTCTCGGAACCGGACTTCGCAGACCATATGCGCATCACGCTGGGGACAGTAAATCAAAACCGAAGGTTATTGAAGTTGCTCGATGAATTCCTCAGTGTCTGGAAAACGCATGGAGTTCCGGCTTGAAGTGCGTCATCCTCGCGGCGGGGATGTCGACTCGCCTGCAATCTGTCTCACAAGATCTCCCCAAATGTTTGATTCCCGTCGGCGGCAAACCGATTATACAACGAATCTTAGAGAATGTTCTAGAGGCAGGAGTGAAGGAGATCGGCGTCGTCTTGGGTTACAAGGCCGCAGAGCTAAGAAGTTTTATCAGGCAACATTTTCCGTTTAACAAAATCCGATTTATCGTCAACCCAAAATTTGAAACGACCAACAACGCGTTCTCGCTTCTCATGGCCCGTGATTTTTACAAGGGGAAGCCGAGGCCTAACGCGCCTTCTCAGCGTTTACTCCTGCTCGACAGCGACATCGTTTTTTCGACGAACTTGTTGCCGTTTTTTCTGGACAAGGCCCCCTCGGATGCTCTTGCGGTCCGTGTGAAAGGCCCGCACAACGATGAAGAAATTAAGGTCAGAGTTGATGGAAAAGGAACTCTTGTGAAGATCGGGAAGGAAATTCCCCCTCAAGAAACATACGGAGAATCAATCGGTATCGAGGTGTTTTCTCCTTCTACAGCTGAACGCCTTTTTCAGGTGCTTGAGAAAAGAGTGAAACAAGGCGTCGGCAGAACGGAGTTTTATGAGTCTTCGTTTCAGGAGCTGATTGAAGAAGGCGTGAGGATAGCGGCTGTTGGTGTGAGCGATTTTCCATCCGTAGAAATCGATACGCCGGATGACCTAGCATTTGCTGAAACCCACATCATCCCAAGAATCGAATCTTCAGAACGATGATTCCTGGAAAAACGCTTCGATTGTTACATTGTCGGTTTGAAATGAGCGTGTCCCTACAGGAGTAATTAACAAACCGCGATGATGTACAATTACCAAAAATCTCTCAAATCCGGCGTCTCTGAGGAGCTCATCAACACGTATCTTTTGCGGCCCATCGCCGGCGTGATTGTCAGGGTCCTCTATAATACATCGGTAACGCCAAACCAGCTGACGATTGCATCAACCGTGTCGGGTCTCATCGCCGCATTGTTTTACGTCCAGGGACAACCAAGGTCAATCGCAGTAGCAGGAATCCTTGTAACCCTCAAAGATATCCTCGATTCCGCTGACGGACAGTTGGCTCGCGCGAAAAATCAATACACGCGGATCGGGAGGTTCCTCGATTCGATTGGCGACTTTGTCGTCGATGTCGCCATCTTCGGCGCGATTGGCTGGGTCTTGTTTGCGAAAAACGGCGACCCGTTCATGTTCATCTGGGCGCTCATGGGCCTGCTTGGGATTACATTTCGGGTTTCCTATCACGTCTTTTATCACACATCATATCTCCATCTTCTGCAAAAATATTCCGTGAATCGTTTGACAGAAGAAATTCTTCCTGAGGATGTGCACGGAGGTCGGCTCGCCCTGAAACTTCAACGCATCTTTCAGCTTATCTATGGCTGGCAAGACAGATTAGTCGTGAGACTGGATGATTGGTGCAGAAGAGGGAAATCAGAAGAGCTGTTTCTAAAAAAGTGGTATTCAGACATTCTTGCGCTACGGCTATCAGGATTCCTCGGCTTTGGATCGGAGTTGTTCCTCCTCATGCTCTGTTCGGTGCTCAACGAGCTTGAATTGTACCTGTTCCTCAATGTGTTTGTAATGAACGCTCTTC
The DNA here is from genome assembly GCA_016193365.1 of Ignavibacteriales bacterium. GTDB lineage: Bacteria > Bacteroidota > Ignavibacteria > UBA10030 > UBA10030 > JACQPT01. The sequence continues at coordinate 8,057 of JACPSI010000098.1, read as the reverse complement.
TTGTTGCGTGCGTTCTCTATAGGAAAGTCTTTCTGGCGAGAGAAATGTTGAAGCGGGAGAAACGGAGCTAGGAATCTTTTCTGGATTTCTTCAGCTGTCCGAATCGCTTAATCTTTCCTTTAATCGTGGCAAGAAGCGCTTTTTCTGAAATCGGCTTCGTGAGATAGTCGTCGACGCCCAGTTCCTTTCCTGTCCGTATAAGAACCTCATCTGTCAACCCTGACAGGAAGATAAACGGCACCTCGGAAAGCTGGTCGAGCTCGCGGACTTTTTCAAAAAACGTGAAGCCGCCCATCGTGGAAGTTTCGAGGTTGATGTCGCAAAGAATCAAATCGGGCACGTGCTCGCGCAGGTGCCTGTAGGCCTCATCAGATGTCGTGAAGGCATCCACATAGTAGCCGTCATCTTCGATTGTTTCCTTGAAAAGGTCCAGGAGTTTTTTGTCGTCGTCGATAATGACCACCTTTGGTTTGTTGAGCTCCTGACGAAGTCTGGCAAGGACGCGTTGCTCGATTTTACTTTCCATTTTTTCGTCGAGCTTCTGGGACTTCTTTTCCTTTGACTTTGCGGCCGCTTCCTGTTTGACGCGATCTTCAGCCTTCCTGAGTTCCTCCTCTTCTCGTCGACGCGCTTCCTCCTCAAGTCTTTTCCGCCGCTCCTCCTGGGCCTGTCGTTCAAGTAATTCCCTTTTACGCTGCTCTTCCTCGGCTTTTGCTTTGGCTCTTTGCTCCTCCAACTTTTTCCGCTCTTCCTCTTCCTGCCGCTTCTTCTGTTCTTCAAGCTCCCGGGCCTTCTTGAACTCTGTTTCCAGAACCGCCAGCCGTTCTTCGTACGCAAAAATGTAGATGTTCTTCGGGTCGATTTCCTTCGCGCGCTTGAGCTCGAGGTCTGCTTGCTCAAAACTCTTGTTCTTGATCAACTGGTCAACCCGTTTGAGGATTTCGCTGACCGTTTTCTTGACGTCGTCGCGGGGAGTGAGTTCGGCCATTGAAATTATGGAGATGCTACAGGCGTGGAGGGAAGAGAGACGGAGACCGTGTTCGATAATTCGCTTTCATTCCCGAGTCGGTCGAGCGCTGAAAGAGCGTAATGCCAGACAGTCTCTCTGGAAGTTGTCGCGTTTGAATCAAGAAAGGTCGAGACGTTTCGGGCTGTGATGAAGAAGAGCTGAAAGACATCTTCCTTGTTGATTGGTAGCGTTTGTGAACGATAGATGTTGTAGATCAGAGGCTCAAGAGAATCCGGAGATTCCCAACCCAGGGAGATACCATCGGCTCCTGCCTGCGCGGAAAAGAGTTTTGGCGGAGACGGCGGAATACTGTCCTTCCACGGCATTCGAGGCGAGTTCGACCAGTAGGGGAATGCATCGACTCCCACAAGCTTCCACGACGAACCCAAACCCGCCGAAGAAAAAAACACCACGCCCGGCAGCTTTCTTCTCCTGACTTCCTGAATTTCCGCAACGAGTTCGCTCCAGCCGATCCTTCGGATGAGCCCGGCAGAAAGCCCCGGCAGTACATGCCGGTCATATGCAACGCGATCCTGCCACTCGGTAATTAGCGGTACAAACGGATGCGTCGGATGCTCACGCTCCCAGTATACCATGGGGACGATGAAATCAATCTTGCCCACTTCCATCCACCGGCGCGGGTCCTGATAGACGGCAAAGTAGGAAGTCCAGCCTGACCCCATGTATTTTCCGATAACAGCGGCAGACATCTTTACCCAAGGCTTAAGCGTCGTAATGGAATTATAGGCATCGAAAACAAATTGATTGACCTGCTCCCTCTGCCAGTGATCCCAGGATAACTTGTAGGGATTACCCTCAGCGCTGTTAAACCGGGCAACGCTTGTTGAATCGTGAGAAAAACCGAACTGGGGCGAACCTTCCGGATACCGAATGTAATCGAAATGAATTCCGTCAATGTCGTAGTTTTCAACTATATCCGTAACGACATTCACCACGTGCTGGCGCACTGCCGGAATGCCGGGGCTGACCCAGATATACTCGTTGTTCGGAGGGACGGGGAGGGCAGGTTTACCGGCGCTGTCGCAAACAAGCCACTCTGGATGTTCCAGCATTACGTTGCGGGGTGTGGATTCAGTCGGAGGTTTGATTCCCCGCCAGACAGGAAAAGTATTGACCCATGCGTGCAGTTCCAACCCATGCCGGTGCGCTTCATCCACGGCGAACTGAAGAGGATCCCACCCTGGATCGCATCCAAGCGTATCCGTGAGCAACACGGACCAGGGCTCATGCCTGGACCGATAGAAGGCATCCCCGTTTCCGCGTACCTGGAAAAACACCATGTTCAGTTTTGCCTCCCGAGCCCGCTGAAAGACCTCTTGAATGCGTTTTTTTGCCGCCTCGGGATTTCTTCGCGTTTGTTCGTTGGCATATTCAAATCGCGACATCCAGACGCCGCGGGCCTCGCGCTTTCCCGTGAATACTTCCCTCCCGCAGCCCGCAAAGGCAACAGTGACGAAGAGAAAAAGATGCTGAGCGTGCCGAAACGAAATAACCACGAAGACAAAATTAAACAAGGTTTGAGGCAATTGCAAGGTTTCAAAGACCTTGTCAAGGATTCACCGTACTTCTCAAGTCCTTGACAAGTTAACAGAGCGATCGAGCGTGATTACGTGGTAACCTTGTCAAGGTCAGGTGATCCTCATTGAAACTTTGACAACGTCTTCGTTGCATTTTCCATTTGGAGTATTGAAACTTTCTTCTTAACGTGAGTTGAAATTTTCTTATGAACTCATCACGACACGTTGTCGAGCGATGGACAAGCTGGACGCTCCGTCTCGGCGTGTGGATAAGCGCTGCATTCATGGTCGCCGGACTCCTCCTGACTCTTGTGATTCCCCAGTCAGCCTCTGAGGCAAACCCGACAATATCCGAAGTATTCGCGCATCTGGTTTACCGTCCGATAGATGCAGTGACCGTCTCTACAACCGGCCTCCTTTTGTTGATGTTCACCCCCCTTCTGAGAGTCATGACAGCGGTTTTTGGATTTGTGACTGAAAAAGACTGGACATTCGCTTCGATTTCTCTGGCTGTTTTTCTGATGCTTGCCGGAGAACTCGTGTACTCCCTCTTATAATATAAATGTACCGACTCATTGTATGATTTTAACGGACAGTCAAATCCTGCGGGAAATGGAACGCGGCACAATCGTCGTCAAACCTTTTCAGCGAAAGTATCTCGGCTCCAATAGCTACGACGTTCATCTCGGCAAATGGCTGGCCATGTACAAGGACGAGATCCTGGATTGCCGTGCGCATAACAAAGTGCATTATTTCGAAATACCAATAGAAGGACTCATCCTGGTGCCGAGCAAACTATATCTTGGCGTTACAGAGGAATACACAGAAACACATGCTCACGTTCCGTTTCTCGAGGGAAAAAGCAGCATCGGCAGACTCGGTATCGACATCCACGCAACGGCCGGGAAAGGCGACATAGGCTTCTGCAATACTTGGACGCTGGAAATCTCTGTGCGTCAACCCGTCAGAATCTACGCAGGGATGCCAATCGGGCAGTTGATCTATTTTGAGGTTTCTGGCGACATCGAAGTTCCGTACAACCGGAAAAAAGGCGCAAAATATAACAAACGGACAATCAAACCGGTGGAATCCATGATGTGGAAGAATTTCAAGAGATAGCATTCTGTTGGCGTTGTTCCAAAAGTCGTCGCTTTGGTGTCACGGTCCACGTGACACTAAAAGAGTCAGCTTTCTGAGCCTTTCAGCGCCACGAAATGGTTCGTGGCGACCCTTGGCATCACTTTTTGAACAGCCTCCAGGAGGATTTGCACAGAAAAAATCATGAATTTCACCGAACGTCTCCGCTCATCCCAACGCAATCAAAATTCCCTTCTTTGTATTGGCCTTGACGTTGATCCACAGAGGATCCCAAATCATCTCCAAGCCTTTCCTGAACCAGTCCTGGAATTCAACAAGCGGATCATCGAAGCCACGTACGACCTCGTCTGCGCATATAAATTGAACCTTGCCTTCTATGAATCGTTGGGAGAACGAGCGTGGAAGACTGTTATACAAACGCTTTCCTTCATTCCCAAGGACGTCATGACCATTGGTGACGGGAAACGGGGCGACATCGGCAATACGTCCGAACAATACGCCAAAACTCTTTTTTCTGATTTCGGCTTCGATGCAACAACCGTGAACCCCTACATGGGCTTCGATTCCGTTGAGCCGTTCCTGCGAGACCTGGAAAAGGGAGTCTTCATCCTCGCGCTGACCTCAAACACGGGGTCAAAAGATTTCCAGCGGTTGAAGGCTGGAGGAAAACCCGTTTACGAAAAAGTCGCTTCCGCGGCAAAAAAATGGAACACGAAGAGGAACATTGGACTTGTCGTCGGAGCGACTCATCCGAAGGAACTGAGATCGATAAGGAAAATTACTCCGGACATTCCGCTGCTCATTCCTGGCATCGGAAAGCAGGACGGAGACCTTCAAGCCTCTGTCCGTTACGGTTGTGACAAGAGTGGAGAACTCGCCGTTCTGAATGTTGGGAGGAGCGTGATGTATTCGTCAGCCAGAGAAGATTTTGCGAGTGCGGCCCGAAGGGAGGCCACCACGATGAGAGATCTCATCCGGCGTTACCAAGAAGAATTCTTTAGATAAAATCGAGTAACACTTTTTTCACAGGTCACATTCATATCATCTGAGGAAAACACGCATATGAAAAAGTTGAACCGTCTGCTGACCATCTACCTTCTCAACTTCACTGTCCCCGGTTGGCTGTTGTCGCAGGCTCCAAAGGACACTGCCAAGAAATCGGAACCCAAATGGGATGTCTCTGCAAAGCACGGCCCTTCTGTCGACGTGGAATTTGAAACCACGGAAGGGACGTGGATGGCCATTGACGTCAGCCCTGACGGCAAATGGATCGTCTTCGACCTGCTCGGCGACATCTATCTCCTGCCCATGAGCGGCGGCGAAGCAAAGGCCCTCACTCAAGGCCCTGCATACGATGTGCAGCCACGGTTCAGACCGGACGGAAAGAACATCTCGTTCACAAGCGACCGGGATGGCATCGACAATCTCTGGGTCATGAACGCCGACGGTTCAAAGCCTCTGCAGGTGACAAAAGAAAAAGAGCGGCAGGTTAACAATGCAATTTGGACGCCAGATGGCAAGTATCTCATCGGAAGAAAGCATTATCGCAACACGCGGTCACTCGGCGCAGGGGAAATGTGGCTGTACCATATCAGCGGGGGTGGTGGATTACAGCTGACGAAACGCAGGAACTGGCAGCAAGATGCCGGCGAACCAGCACTCTCGCCGGATGGGCGCTACCTCTATTACAGTGAGGACATTACTCCGGGCGGCACATTCCAGTACAACAAGGATCCCAACGATTTCATTTACGCCGTTCAACGGCTCGACCGCGAAACCGGAAAGACAGAAACGTTCATTCGTGTTCAAGGCGGTGCTGCGCGTCCTCAGGTCTCGCCGGACGGCAAAACAATTGCATTCGTCCGGCGGGTTCGCTTGAAGTCGGTTATCTGTTTGTACGATGTCGAAAGTCAGAAGGTCACGCAATTGTTTGACAACCTTGACCATGATCAACAGGAAGCATGGGCAGTGTTTGGTGTTTATCCCGGATTCTCGTGGACGCCGGACAATAAAAGCATCGTGGTTTGGGCAAAAGGGAAGATCTGGAAACTCGATGTTCAGTCGAAGAAAGCGTTGGAGATACCGTTCAAAGCCAGGGTCAAGCATACCATCACTGATGCAGTGCGATTTGCTCAGAATGTTGTTCCCGAAAAATTCGATGTCAAGACTCTGCGATGGGTAACTGTGTCGCCCGATGAGAAATCCGTCGTCTATGGCGCGCTCGGTAAACTATGGGTTCGTTCGCTTCCGAGCGGAACGCCAAAACGCCTCACAAAAGACGAAAGAAACCTCGAGTTCTATCCCTCTTTTTCTCGGGACGGAAGATGGATCGCGTACGCAACCTGGAACGACGAAGATCGCGGAGCTCTTTATAAAGTCCGCGCAGACGGTGGAGGCCAGACAAAACTCACGGCGGTGAAAGGAACATACATCGAGCCTGCGTTTTCTAACGACGGGAAGAAGATAATCTATCGTCGCGTCGGGGGAGACGATGTCCGAGGACCGCTGTACTCAAAAGAAACGGGAGTTTATTGGATTCCTTCTGACGGCGGGAAAGCGACGCTGATCACGGAAGCAGGGTCGCGACCACGGTTTAACAAGAATAACGAACGCGTGTTCCTTGTTGGCTCTGAAGGAGAAAAAACAGCTCTCGTTAGTGTTGACTTGACGGGAGGGAAGCGGTTCGTACATCTTTTGTCCGAGAACGCACAACAGATCATTCCTTCGCCAGATGAGCAATGGGTCGCACTCGTCGAACGATACAACGCTTATATCGCAGTGTTTCCACAAACGGGACAAGGTGTCAATATTAGCCCGTCAACACAAGATTATCCCATCAAACGCGTGACCCGCGATGCGGCGACATATCTTGGTTGGTCCCGTGACAGCAAAAGACTCTTTTGGTCTCTCGGCCCGGAGCTTTTTACACGCGATCTGACGAACACGTTTACATTCGTTGAGGGGGCAAAGGATTCGGTGCAGGAAAAGCCCGACACTGTCGGTATGAACATTTCCTTCCAGGCCGTGACGGACAATCCAAACGGAGCAATTGCTCTTGTCGGCGCAACGGTGATCTCCATGAAAGGAGATGAGGTTCTTCCCAATGCCACCGTCCTGGTAGAGCGAAACAGGATCAAAGCAGTTGGCGCGTCGACGAATGTGACCGTTCCCGCCAACGCTGCCAGGGTTGACGTCACCGGAAAATTCATCATGCCGGGATTGATCGATGTCCATGCGCACGCCAATTTTGGCGATTGGACGCCGTTGACAAACTGGCGCTACTACGCAAATCTCGCTTACGGTGTCACCACGATGCACGACCCGTCAGCGAGCACGGATTACGTGTTTACCAACTCAGAGATGATCAAAGCCGGCCTTATGGTTGGCCCGAGGGTGTTTTCGACAGGGACGATTCTCTATGGTGCAGAGGGCTCGTTCAAAGCAATTGTCAATAATCTGGATGATGCAATGTCTCATCTACGAAGGCTGAAAGCCGTCGGAGCGTTCAGTGTCAAAAGCTATAACCAGCCGCGGCGCGATGCCCGCCAACAAATCATTGAAGCTGCGCGAGCGCTCAAAATGATGGTCGTGCCGGAGGGCGGATCGACGTTCTTCTGGAATATGTCGATGGTACTGGACGGGCATACCGGAGTTGAACACAACATCCCCATTGCACCAGTGTATAATGATGTCGTCAATCTCATCGCAAAATCAAAGTCGGGTTTGACCCCAACGCTCATCGTGAATTATGCCGGACTTTCTGGGGAATACTATTGGTACCAAACAACGAACGTCTGGGAAAACGAAAAACTGCTGCGATTTATGCCGCGGGAGATCATCGATGCGCGCTCACGCCGCCGACAAATGGCGCCCGAGGACGATTATCAGTTCATGGAAACCTCGCGATCATTGAAGCGCGTTCTCGATGCGGGCGGCAAAGTTCAGCTTGGCGCTCACGGGCAATTGCAGGGACTCGGCGCTCACTGGGAACTCTGGATGCTCCAACAGGGCGGCATGACGAACATGGAGGCCCTTCGCTGTGCAACGTTGTTCGGAGCGCAATATCTCGGCCTCGACAATGACCTCGGCTCTCTTGAGCAAGGAAAGCTTGCAGATTTGATAGTTCTGGACAAAAACCCGTTGGAGAACATCCGGAATAGCGAATCGTTGCGATACGTCATGATGAACGGCAGGCTGTATGATGCGAACACAATGGACGAGGTTGGCAACCGTCCCTCAAAGCGGCCGAGATTCTGGTGGGAGGAATAGAATTGCAACAGCCGTAGGGACGTTCAATTCCTGCCCGCCTCAATGAACAATGGGGCAGGCGGGGAACGTCCCTACACCTCATTCTCGAAAAAACAACCAGGCGATTTGTCAATTCTTTCTGAATTCAAACAGTACGTATCAAG
>JACPSI010000097.1 GCA_016193365.1 Ignavibacteriales bacterium | reverse complement strand
AGAGCGGTGTTGCGGTGAGGATAGCTGCCCGGATGTCTCTTGGAGAACTCTTCTCAGAGGCCGACGGGATACTGATCGATGAACTCGACAAGTATTTCGAGGTCCTCCAGAAGAGCGATCCGGAGATAGCCGAAGCCTACTTCCAGGCTCGTTACATCGGCAAGCCTGGATTTCGGCATGTTGTTGAGGTGTCTACGAACATCATCGCAGCTCCAGTTTCGAAGGCTGCATGAGGCAAACGTATGACTGAACTCAACGGCAATAGACAAAAGCCCGTCTAGTTAGCATCAGACGGGCTTTTTTTTATTTCTCTGACGCCTTCGGCGGGAGTTACTTCTTTCCGAGAAAGAAGTAACCAAGAAATCCTGTCGAAATCGAGCCCTCTGTTACGACCCTGCCCGCTTCCCCTAAATCTCGCGGCATCTCAGGGATCAAAAACTCGACCATCATCAGAAACGCCGCTCGATTAAAGTCCCGCGAAATCGTCTCCAACGCGCAAACCCGTCGATTTCGACTCCCTGCCACATCCGCTTGCCCACATGCTTTCTCTCAACCAAACCAAAACAAAAAAATAAGACACCTCCATAAGTCATCGTTTCTGCACTTGCCACAAACAAGGCCAAGGACTTGTGTGTTGGCGGCATGTGCGTTGAGTCGAAATGGTGGCAGGTGTGTGGAGCCGACAACTGCGGGACATTAAATCGAAGGGCAGTTCCGACAGAACTGTGGGGAGTTCACAACCGATCCGCTGCCCTGAGATTTCGGGGATGCGGGGAGGCGTCATTACGAGCGTTCGATTTCGACAAAATTTCTTTGGTTACTTTCTTTCTTGGAAAGAAAGTAACACCTCCACGGTTAGTGGACACCGATTTCGACCCCCTTCTACATCCGCCAACACACTTGCCTAGCTCAAGCAAAGCAACACAAAAGAGATTCCAGGGCTAATCGATACTGGTTTTGTCTGTAGCGGCAAAATTGTCTATTGTGCTCTTGACAATACGACAAAAATGTCGTATACTGTTACTAACTAAGAAGTGGCCCAGCAATCCTCCATCGAATGGACTGAATCAACCTGGAATCCCGTAACCGGCTGCAACAAGGTCAGCCCGGGTTGCAAGCATTGCTATGCTGAGCGGCTCGCGGAACGCTTAGAGGCAATAGGCTCGTATCGCTATCGGAATGGCTTCAAAGTAACGCTGCAGGAAGACCTTGTTGAATTGCCGTTGAGTTGGAAGACTCCGAAAGTCATTTTCGTGAATTCGATGAGCGACCTTTTTCACAAAGACATTCCGAACGATTTTATCGCCAAAATCTTTGACACGATGGCAAAAGCGCACTGGCATACGTTTCAGATTTTAACAAAAAGATCGGAACGGCTTGCAAAGATTGGCCAGATCCTGCCATGGCCAAAAAATGTGTGGATGGGTGTCAGCGTAGAATCGGCAGACTACACGTATCGGATTCATGACCTTGCAAAAGTACCGGCAGCAGTAAGATTTCTTTCTGTGGAACCACTTCTTGCGCCCATACCAAGATTACCGCTGCGCGCAATTGACTGGGTCATTGTCGGCGGGGAGTCAGGCCCAGGAGCTCGGAAAATGCATCCGGATTGGGCCCGACAAATCAGAAAGCGTTGCAGAGAAATGAACGTTCCTTTCTTTTTCAAGCAGTGGGGAGAAACAAATAAGAAGGCCGCTGGAAGGATGTTAGACGGAAGAACCTATGATGAAATGCCCCGGCCGAAAATCCGGCAAAAAGTATTGCAGGAGCCATTGATGCTTACTCTCTAGAAATTTCAGAGAGCCACGAGATAACCGTCCCAGGAGAAAACCATGATGCCGCCCAAGATTGAAACCGTTGTCACAGACATGAAGAACAAAATTACGGTCAGAATTTTCTCTTACCGCAAACTCAAGGGGTTTGAAATCGACTCCTGCCTGGCGGGTTTACACAAGACGGCAAAAAAGCTTAAGAAGAACACCGTGTATACCGTTTCAACTCTTTTTGGCGCTGACAATTTGTAAGGCAAGGAAACCTTCGGGGGTGAGCGAGAAAACCTTCCGAAGGTCAGGATAAAACAAGAAACCTTCGGAAGGTCATAATGAAAAATTTAGCACAACGAATCCGGGAAGCGCGATTGGCAAAAGGGCTGGACCAGGCAAAACTAGCGGCAAAGCTCGACATCGCAACACGGACACTGCAACGGTGGGAACAGGATGAGCAGGTGCCGGACAGTCATTACCTCATGCGTCTCGCCAAAGCAACCGGAGTTTCCCCGCATTGGCTGCTCACGGGACAAGGGCAGCAGTACGCAAGGACCTACACGCCGGACTCCAAAGTCCTCCCCATGCCGGTCAACCAGTACAAAAAACTCAAGCTGATCTCCTTGCCGCTTCTTTCTTCCGTCCCTGGCGGCGCGCCGAAGTTCAGCTTCCATCCGGACTACGTCGAAAAATACATTACGGTGGACGACGTGAACGACCCGAACGCGTTTGCGCTGGAAGTGAAGGGCAACAGCATGGCCCCGCGCATCGAGGACGGCGACATCATTGTCGTGAGCCCGAAACTTGAAGGAAAAAGCGGCGATATCTGCGTTGTGCGTGTGAACGATGAGGACACCGTTAAACGCGTGAAAATCGAGAACGATTTTGTACAGCTCATCCCGCTCAACACGGAATACGAACCGATGGTGATCCGGAAACGCGATGTGGTGTTCATCTGGCGCGTGGTGAAGGTGATAAAGAATTTGTAGCGCCACTCTATTATTTCCTCCCCTGCTGAAGGTATTTCTTTGCCAAGGGTAGGATTCAGGAGGGGTCCTACAGATACGTGGCGCGTGCCGATTGGCCGTTAGAATAATGAATACTCAACAAGGTACAACGAAGATAAACACCCCTTTTGTTCATGGACACCGCCCTCACCACATCACAATCCCTCGCACATACCTTCATCACGCCGCCCGGCAAAACAATCCTGCTGTACGGCGATAAATCGATTTTTCCACTTTCGCTCACGCTGGCGGCGCATGCTATCAGCGAGGGAAATTCCATAGCCGTCGTCGACGGGTGCAACCGGTTCGACGTGCACCTGCTGACGCGGTTTGCCCGCGAACGTAATCTCGACCCCAACTTTTTTCTACGGCATGCGTTCGTTTCGCGCGGCTTCACGTGCTACCAGATGGAGCAGGCAATTGCAGGCCGACTGCCGTCGTTTCTCAGGTCCATTCATTCATCGACGGCCATGATTTTCGGTTTGCTGGACACGTTTTACGATGAACAGGCCTCGCTGCGCGAGGTGCGGCAGATACTTGCACGATTGCTTGCGTCGTTCGAGCAGATGAAACGTTCAGGCATTTCGCTTCTTCTGGCGTGTCTGGAACTCAATGTGCTGCCGGAAGAACGAAATCAGTTGTTCGCAACACTCAAACAGGGTATGGACAGCGTGTATCGGCTGGAGCTGAATGAGCAAGGAAAACCAAGAATGCTGGAGGAATCGGTTGTTCCTGTAAAGGCACAGTTAAAAACGATCCCTCTGTCGACATTAATAGCCGTAAAGCAATCCCTCCCTGATCATTGACAAGGAAAACGGAAGCGAAAAAAATAGCCAGTCTTTTTTCCCTCCTGGACAGACAGGAGGGGGCTGGTTTTGATACAGTTGGGGTGGTCGTGACACCAACGAAGGTTAGAAAAAAACGCGACCCCTCCGTCCACTTGACTTCAGCGCATAAGGACACCTCCCCATTAAATGGGGAGGAAAAAGCAAAAGCAAAAATGCTTATAGATGGCAAGAGTTTTTAACAGAACGAAAGAAAAAAATAAACGTCGGTTTCTTCGTAAATCGATGCCGGAAGCAGAGATCATCTTGTGGTCAAAGCTGAAAGGCAAACAACTGGGCGGATATAAATTTCGCCGACAAGTCAGTGTCGGTCGTTTTGTTATCGACTTTTATTGTCCGTCGAAGAAGATCGCCGTGGAAATAGACGGTGACAGTCATTTCACAAATGACGGGTTAAGAAAAGATGTGGAGCGTCAACAGTGGGTCGAGCAGTTTGGAGTACGGTTTTTGCGATTTACAAATGATGAAATACGAAGAAACCTGGACGGTGTGCTCCTGGCAATTGAACAAGCTTTGACTGAATAACAACATATAACTTTTTCCCCTCCTGGACAGGAGGGGCCAGCCGATCAATAGCTGGTGGTCGAGACGAAACATAAAACTCGGAGTAATCCATGGGAAGAACCGTACCAACATTTACCAACATCATTGATGCCGAGCTTGCCGGCTGGTCGAAATTCCGGCGCGGGTTGCGAAAGACGGACCAGGAATTGTTCGACGAGATCTTTCGCGCGGCAAAACTCCACCTTGCAGAAAATTTTTACGCGATGCGCACGATTCCGTTCGAAAGCATCGTCATGTCCATTTTTGTCGAACAACGAAAACTGATCAAGAAACTGCAGAATCGCATCGAGGAGCTGGATCAACAGCATCACACCCAAACCACTACAGAAGGAGATCGAACATGAAGTCTCTTGTCGCAGCTTTTTTAGTCGCTTTGAGCGGTTTAGCCGCAGGGCAGGACATTCCTCTGTTCACGTCTGATTTTCCGCCGGAGGAATTCGCACAACGACGCGCCCGCATCTTCGAGTCAATCGACCCGAATGCACTGGCTCTGCTGCAGGGTGCTCCGAGTCCTCAGGGCTACACGAGGTTCCGTCAGTACAACGAATTTTACTATGTCTGCGGCGTCGAGGTACCTCATGCATATATTCTCCTCGACGGGGCACGGAAACAAGCGACGGTTTACCTGCCGCACCGCAACGAAAGAAGGGAACGGTCTGAGGGGAAACTCCTTTCGGCGGAGGATGGCGAGCTTGTTCAAAAACTCACAGGGATCGAAAACGTCGCCGCCACCGATCTTTTGGCCGAGCACCTTGCCGCCGCGGCACGTTCAACAAACATCAGGACAATCTATACGCCGTTCCAACCGGGCGAAGGGATTGCGATGAGCAGGGACCTCGCCTTGCGCTATAATGCCGACATTGCCGCGGACCCGTTTGACGGGCGCACTTCGCGCGAGGGCCGGTTTGTTCTTCTCGTGAAAGAACGGTTCCCGATGTTTGAGCTCAAAGACCTCTCCCCCATACTGGACAATTTACGAATGATCAAGAGTGAGCGAGAACTTCAGCTGATCCGCAAAGCGACGCGGCTCGGTGGGCTGGCATTAATCGAAGGGATGCGCTCGACGGCTCCGGGAATCATGGAATATGAACTGGATGCAATGGCAAAATACATTTTTTACAGGAACGGAGCACAAGGCGAGGCGTATTACTCGTTGATTGCATCCGGACCGAATGCTCTCGTCGGCCACTACAATGCGGGGAAACGAATAATGAAAGACGGCGATATGTTATTGTTTGATTTTGCGCCGGATGTGGGGTATTACATGAGCGACGTGACCAGGGTCTGGCCGGTGAACGGTACGTTCTCCCCTTCGCAGCGGGAGCTCTATGCTTTCTATCTTGCGTGCTACAAAGCGATCCTCAACGCCATTCGCCCCGGTGTGACAGCGCAGGCCATTAAGAGGGAAATTGGTGCCGAAATGGAAAAAATTCTCGCTAAAACAAAGTTCTCAAAACCTCTTTACGAAGAAGCGGCGAAACGGTTTGTGTCGAATTACAAAAACAGCGCGGCAAACCCGGCCACAACGATGGGGCATTGGACGGGAATGGCCACGCATGACGTCGGGTTTGACCCCGGACCGCTCAAGCCCGGCATGGTATTTACCATCGAGCCCTCGCTCGTCGTGCGCGAAGAGAATATCAACATTCGGCTCGAAGACCTCGTCATTATCACACAGAAAGGAAAGGAAGTGGTATCGGAATTCATCCCAATGGAAATAGAGGAGATTGAAAAGCTGATGAAAGAAGACGGGATATTGCAGCGGTATCAGGCAGACACGGGCAAGAGCCGTTAAACATGAGTTGGTCCAGAAAATGACAAGCGTTTTCTTAAAAGAATTTAAGAAAGACCCTTAAAATCGTGTTGTTGCTCACATAATGCGCGGAGTTTCGGGGAATTCCTGTTAAACCCCGTAGAAAAACGATTGTCCAAATGTTACATTGTTTGCAAAGATAAAGCATTCTTTCACAGGAATATCTAAGGAGGGAAGTCATGAACAAACGTCTTCTTTTGAAACTCGGCGCAGCTTTGCTTATGCTCGCGTTGATCGTTTCGGGGTGTCAAAAATCCTTGAATGGTCTGGGGGAAGAAGGGCTGACCGAAATCGAGAAGCAGGAAATTGCAAAAAGCATCGAAGACGACCCGTTATTTACGAGTGACGGAAACTCTCTGAATGATGACGGCGCGGGGATGACTCTGGGCAAAACGGAAACGCCCATTTATCCAAGGGCATTTGGCAGAAGGATCACGCAAGTCTCGCGCAATGTAGCGTTTGAGCAGTTAAACGATACAACTGTCCTGGCCACGATCACGACAACGATTTCCGGAACGGTCATTATTCGCGCGAAATATAACCTCTCGGACACCACTCTTACTACCATCAACAAACCTTTCACAGAAGTCCTGACAAGAAAAGTGAAGTTCTACAAAAACCCACTTTCTATCGGACGGCGCTGGCTGCATCGCGAAGTATCGGCGGTGAAAGGCGGAACAGAAGGATCTCTGGTAGCGATTAATCAGGTGCGGGCGATTGTCGGAACGGATACGTTGACCATCGACGACCCCTTGAACTACTGGCTGAAGCTCGGAAAGTTCGGAGGAAGGGAAGTTCCTGAGTTGCCTTCAAACTTCCAGCAGAACATCACCGTTCAGGTGACCGTCACGAGCGCGGACCCGGACACGGATATTGTGTCGCTCCACCGTCCGTATTTCGCGATGGGTGCGGGGATGTTCAGGCCTCTGAGCGTGCGTATGACGATGGTATCGCAAACGCAGAACGGCTCGTCATACACGAGGGTGTACGAAAAATCGTGGACGGGAGTCGTTATCGGAAGACACCATGTTTTTGTGAGTGCGCTGACGAAAAGCTCCATCTTCGACGATGCGGCTGCGTTCTCATCGCAACTCTGGGGGATTCCCTATATTGTGAACTGACGCACATCCCTGGTGTATCAGAATCGGACAGACCCCCGGGAAAAAACCGGGGGTTTGCTATTTTTTGCGGCCTCGTGACGCAAAATACACTCACTTTCGGGTCTTTGGTTGTATATATGTAAAAGGAGGCTCGCCATGGCAAAAAAATATGTCTTCAAGCAGATTAGAAAAGAAGAGCTGGAAGAGATTGAGCAGATCCTCCACGAACAGATCGAAGTTCAGGCATGGTATGCCATTCGGTTCTTGGAACTACTGGATTTCGAAATCGTCATCCCCATTAATTAACTTCCCCCTTTTCACCTCGGTTCATTAAAGTACTTCGTCGAGAATTCTCCGCAATTCACCAGGACGTTCCAACTGTGGAACGTGCCCGCATCGTTCAATAAAGTTCGTTGTAAGGCCGGGCATTTTTTCCTGCATGATCTGAACAGTTTCCGGCGAAATGACGCCATCATTCCTGCCCCAAACGAGATGAGCCGGTTTCTTAAGCGACGACAACCGACCGTTCAGGAAATCTTTTTCTTGGATTGACCGTACGAATTCCGCGACTTTTCTTTTTTTCAAATCATACCGGATGGCAGGGCCAAAGGGTTTGAAATACCAGGGATACTTCAACCACAGTCGGTCAAGAAGCGCGTAGAGGGAACGAAGCGTTGTTATCTCGAACAACCTTCGTTGTTCTTCAATTCCGGGATAATTGATTCCGGCAGGATTAATGAGGACGAGTTTGTGGACGAGCCCGGGGGAACGAATGGCAAAATCCGCGGCAAGCCACCCTCCGAGGGAATGTCCGAGGATCGCGAAACTCGTTTTGGTGATTTCGGGAATTATCCGGGCAAGAACATCGCTGACTTCGCAGAAACGAAGGTGATCCTTACCGTTTTTCAGGGTTGAAAAGCCAAATCCAGGAAGGTCGAGGGCGATGACACGAAATGTTTTTGCCAGATGGGGAAGGATCTTGACCCAGGTGCTGGAGGAAGTACCGAGGCCATGAAGAAGAACGAGTGTTCTGGACGCATCCGCCGAGTTTTCGTAATAATGGATCGTGGACTCCGCCGTATGAAGGAACCTGGACGATATTCCCGCGCGAGAATACTGCTGTTGAACGAAACGATGGAGTAGATCGATGAGCATAGAATCAACTATGCCGGCACGGACTTATCGGGCAAGCCAGCTTCATTCCGTCACACGGGGTGGTCAATGTCCATTTCTGTTTTCAAGGCCGTATTGACATAGACTGTCATTGCGCTGTTCGGAGGAATCTGAATCAGCCAATCGCCCTTCGGGTTACGCACTACGGAGCCCCAGAGTTTCCGGAGTTTCTTTTCTGTAAACTTTTCCCAGAAGATCCAGCCAAAAAACGCTGTTGAATCCTTGATGTGAAATGCCGGGACTCGTTCGCCCGGTTCGACAAATGTCCGGGCAACGGTTGAAGGGTGAAAGCTCAGTTGTCGGAGTTCAACGATAAATTCATCGATGACCGGTTTGCCGCCGTGAATCAACTCGAGTTTTGTGCGTTCTACGCCGCGGCCTGTGATGAAATCCCGAAACGCTTCCTGTAACCGTCCATGCCTCATCGTGCGAATATAGACATGAAAAAGCAATATTCAAAAAATGTTGGTAGATTGTCGTCCTTATGATTCAAAAACAATTCGCTATAGAGGTCAACAATCTCGTCAAGGAATTTCGCCAGAAAAACCGCACCATCCGTGCGGTTGACGGGGTCTCGTTCCAGGTGCGGCGCGGGGAAATCTTTGGCTTACTCGGTCCAAACGGTGCCGGCAAATCAACAACCATCAAGATCCTGACAACCCTTATCCCGCCAACGGGTGGGACGGCATCCGTTCTGGGCTATGACGTCGTTTCAAATCCGCTCGACGTTCGGAAGCAGATTTGTGTTGTCGTCCAGGAAAACGCCATCGAGCTCTACCTGTCCGTCAGAAACAATTTTCAAACGTTCGGGCGGTTCCATGGACTGACCGCGAAAGAGATCGACCAACGGTCGGCCCGGGTTTCGGAGCTTTTTGGCTTGAAGGAATTCCTCGACCACAAGGGTATTGACCTGAGCGGAGGGTTGAAACGGCGAGTGCAGGTCGCAAAAATGTTCATGGTCGACAAGCCCATGGTGTTTCTGGATGAAGCCACGACGGGCATGGATACGTTCAACAAACGTGCGACGATCGACGCGATCAAGGAGGAATCGCGAAAAGGCAGGACCATTGTGCTGACAACGCACATGCTCGACGAGGCCGAACAACTCTGCGACTCGCTTGCTATCGTCAACCACGGGAAAGTCATTGCGCACGGCAGTATCGACAAAGTCAAATCCATGGGACTGCAACTCCTGTATGTGAACCTTGAATTCAAGAAAGTCACGAAGGAGATTCTCCGGAACATTCACGCTTCAAGGCCGATGAAAGTCGACGTGCGGGACTCGAGCGTCGAAGTCACTGTGCGGGACGAGCAACACGCCCTTAAGGTGCTCACCTCAGCGAAGCGAAACCGCACTCTTCAGCATTTTGAAATTAACAGTGCCAGTCTCGAAGATGTTTTCGTGGAGCTGGTTGACAAGAAGGAAAGGCCCGCGTCATGAACGGCGTCCTCGCAGTGTTTTACAGAGAATACCTGATTCGGCGAACGAGCCCGATGTGGTTGTTTTTTGACATGTTGCTGCCTTTGCTGTATCTCTTGCTGTTCGGGGTCGGGCTCAACAAAGCGATGGGAGCCGGTTTGGAGATTGCTGGTTCGAGTGTCAACTATAACGAGTTTTTTCTTGCCGGCGTGCTCGCGATGTCCTGCTTTGGAAGTGCGACGAACCAATCCTACGGATTTTTCATCGACCGCGACAACGGGATCTTCTACGAATTCCTTACGTATCCGTTGACGCGGGGACAATTTCTTCTCGGCAAAATCCTGTTTCAGTGCATTATGTCCGTCGTCCAGTGTGCACTCACGATAGCTGCCGGCGTGCTGTTGCTTGAAGTTGCCGTTCAATGGGAATTTCTCCCATTTGTTTTTGTCGGCGTCATGATTGGGACTGCAGGATGGTTTTTCTTCCTTGCGATTTTTGCTTTCCTTATCCGCCGCAACGACACGTATAACACAGTCATAAACGTTGCCTATTTTGTCCTGATATTCCTGAGCAGTATGTTCTATCCACTCGAGAAAGTTCCATCATGGCTTAAGGCAGTTTCGTACATCAACCCGCTGACCTGGCTCACCGACGGACTGCGATGGTTTGTCATTGGACTGGGCGATCCCTCGATTGTTCTGCTCGAATCAGCTTTATTTTCCGTTTTCCTTCTGGGGTCATTTTGGTTCGCATTAAAAGCTCTTCAAAAAGCAGTGTAAGATGGGCAAGGTTGGATTCATTTATCACCCGGACTATCTCAATCACGACACTGGCGTCGGACACGTGGAGCGTCCGGATCGATTGAGTTTTCTCATGAAACACCTTTTGCAATGCGACATCTGGCATTCGTTGCACCACCTGCGTCCATCGCCAGCCGGCGATGAATGGATCTCGAAGGTCCATCCAGAAAGATATCTTGAGATGATTCGGGAACGATGCCGTGCGGGAGAGACCGTCCTCGACATGGGAGACACACACGTCTGCAAAGAATCATTTCATGTTGCCGATCTTGCTGCGGGGGCTGTTCTTCAAGCCGTTGACCAGGTCGTCACGGGCAAACTCGACAGGGCTTTTTGCGCTCTGCGGCCCCCCGGACATCACGCGGAAACCGCCAAGGTGATGGGATTTTGTCTTTTGAACAATGTCGCCATCGGTGCACGGTATGCCCAGCAGAAACACGGCCTACAACGAGTGGCAATTCTGGACTGGGATGTGCACCATGGAAACGGCACACAGGAAATTTTCTATGAAGATCCCACGGTCTTGTACATCAGCCTTCATCAGTTTCCTTTTTATCCAGGTACAGGAGCCGCGGATGAGACGGGCGAGGGAAAGGGAAGCGGGCTTACTCTGAATTGTCCGATGAAAGCGGGGAGCACGCAAAAAGAATATTTGCAGGCTTTCAAAGAGAAAATTCTCCCGGCACTCCATGCGTTTCAGCCAGAGTTGCTGATGGTCTCTGCCGGCTTCGATGCGCACAGAGATGATCCGCTTGCGAACATTAACCTCACGGAAGAATCTTTCGCGGAGATGACCAAAATTATTGTGGACGTTGCTGAGAAGCACAGCGGCGGAAGAGTTGTTTCTGTATTAGAAGGTGGTTACCATCTGGAAGCCCTCGCCCGCAGCGTTGAGGCGCATTTGAAGCATCTCACATAGGCCCACACGGAGGACGCTATGAAAGCAGCTGTTTTCAAATTGACATCCGTTTTTCTCCTGTTTTCCCTGTTTGTTCAATGCGGGACGACGATGATTACCGTGCCGGTGATGAGGCCGGCAGAAATAAACCTGGGAAAGCTCAAAAAGGTCGCCGTCGGGAGGGTCTCGGGTGAAGCGGCGCGGGATGTTGAGGACGACCTCATCGGGCAGCTGATCGAATCGAACGCGTTTGAAGTCCTGGACCGCTCAAACCTCGACAAGATCATACGGGAATACAGGCTTTCGATGTCTGAGCTCATTGACGAGAAAACCGCGTTACAGTTGGGCAGTCTGATAGGTGCGGCTGCTCTGATCTTTGCCCGGGTGGCCGACCACCGCTATAACGAACAAGTCTTGCAAGGCGAGCCGTATAAAGACAAGGAGGGCAAGACGCATGTACGCCACACGCGCGAGGGCAAGGCACGAGTCACCATCAACTTTCGGATAACGGATCTGACCACGGGCCGGTTCATTTTTTCGAAGGACATCACGCATGATGCGTTGGCGCAAACGAGCGCGGTCGATGGCCGTCCCCCGCGCATCGAAGACGAGGATTTGCTCCGTTCCGCGCGCAGGAATATCGTCAGGCAATTTGTGAGCCGGATTGCGCCGCACTGGGAGAGCGTTCGTGTGAAAATGCTGACGGATTCGGAGATGCCGGAGCTTGAGTCGGGCGTTTCCTACGCAAAGATCCGCGAATGGGATCGGGCAATCGAGCTGTTCACATCCGCGACAGAAAAATATGCCGGACATGAGAGCCGCCATAAAGCGTTTTACAACCTTGGTGTTGCATACGAGTTCAGCGCGCGGTTTGAAGAAGCCGTCGCCGCTCTGCATAAGGCCTACGAGCTGAAAGCGGACAGTGAGTATCTGGCAGAAATCGAATCGTGCCGGAGGCGGGAGCGGGAATACAAGAAAGTTCAGGAGCAGTTAGAGAACCAATGAGTGTTGCTGGAAAGATGTCCCGTTCCAGCACGCTTCCCTCGCCAGAAGCCGGACATCTGTCAAACTTGACAAGCCCTTTCAGATGATGTATATTTAGGTAGTTCTTTTACATCTTGTTTTATGTTTTTCCGTTAGGGGTGTCCCGCCGATCCCGATGTTTCTCTCGGGACCGGGGCTGAGAACAAACCCTCGAACCTGATCTGGATTATGCCAGCGGAGGAAAACGGGAAATGGATTTTCTTTCGAGCCGTTTTCCGGGTGTTCTTCGGAAAGCGGCTTTCTTGTTTTATGCTTGTAGGTCGACCAGCCCGCCTGACCGTATCGAGCATAGAATCAGTCGGGCAGGCCTGGTCGACCTACATATGAGGAGATGAGAACATGAGATCTAAAATTCGAACACTCAATATTGTTATTTCCCTGTTGTTGTATCACATCTATGCAACTGCCCAGGAAGATACCACCAAAGTTTATTCTTTATCACCCGTAATTGTAACGGCTACTCAGGCTTTCGAACGGCTTACGCCTGTGACGTTTACAAATCTTACGCGCCTGGATTTACAGCAGCGTTACTCCGTGCAGGATGTACCCGTAGTGCTTTCGGAGCTTCCTTCCATCACGTTTTATTCCGAAAACGGAAACGGTATGGGATATAATTACATCAACCTTCGCGGGTTTGACCAGAGGAGGTTGTCAGTGATGATCAACGGTGTTCCGCAAAACGACCCCGAAGACCACAATGTGTACTGGGTGGATTTTCCGGATTTGCTCGCGAGCACACAGGGAATTCAAGTACAGCGCGGAGCCGGGAGCGCTTTTTACGGTCCGCCGGCAATCGGCGGCTCTGTGAACCTCATCGCGAATCCTTTTTCGCAGGAGCCCGCAATTACGCTGGAATCGACGTTTGGATTTCAAGAATATGGCGATCGACAGACAGCTCCTCTGTCGACAAAGAAATTCGCCGCGACAATCAACTCGGGGCTTGTAAGCGAAAAATATATGTTCTATGGAAGACTGGCGAAACTTCGCACTGAGGGGTACCGAGAGCGCGGTTGGGTCGACATGAATTCCTATTTCCTCGGAGGTGTGCGGTTCGATGAAAACGTCACCACGAGAGTTCATTTCTTCGGCGGCCCGTTTACTGACGGTTTGATCTACCACGGATTGCCAAAATCAGCCATGGGTGACAAAAAGCTCCGACGTGAGAACTTAACGGGCTATTCAGATGGTAACACGTTTGTCTGGACCGGCCCACGACGGCATCAAGAACATGAGTCGTTTTCGCAGCCGCACTTTGAGTTATTGCACGAATGGCGCTTATCTCCGGGCACAAAACTCAACAACACGCTTTTCCTTGTCATCGGGGAGGGCTATTTCGATTACGATGCCTCCTGGGCAGACACGTCAACACTCAGAATTGGTTCTGAATACGGTTTTCCGACAAACCAGAACCCTTCCAACGCGATCGTACGTGGGTTTGTCGGCAACAAGCAATGGGGTTGGCTGCCGAGAGTTAATATTCAACACGGAGGCGGGGATTTGACGCTTGGAGCGGAGCTGCGTATGCACAGGTCGATTCATTGGGGAAAGATACAGTATGCCGAAGGGTTGCCACCGAATTTTGATGCTGATTATCATTTTTATGAATACAACGGCGAGAAAGATATTTTCTCACTCTATGGCCACGAACTGTACCGCATTGACGCGAAAACGACCCTCATGGCAGACCTTCAGTTTGTGTACAACAGGTACGGCATACAGAACGAAAAATATCTGAACTACGGGTTTAGCGTGCCGTACTATTTTTGGAATCCGCGACTTGGGGTGAATTACAATATGAGTAAAGAATGGAACGCATACGTTTCCCTTGCTCACACCTCTCGCGAGCCGCGGTTGAGAAATCTGTATGCGGCGGAGGATAGCTACTTTGGCGCGACTCCGCAATTTCAGGCCGACACCTCGGGCGGAAATGTGAGGTATGATTTCTCTCAACCTCTTGTGAGTCCGGAACGCCTCCTGGATATTGAAATTGGAGGAGGGTTCAGGTCATCAATGGCTCAATTCAAGGTGAATTTCTTTTACATGGATTTCAGCGATGAGCTTGTGAAAAGCGGACAGGTGGATATCTTCGGCCAGCCGGTAACCGGCAATGCTCAAAAGACGCGCCATGCAGGGATTGAAATAGAGGGAGAGTACAAGCTCGACGAAACGCTCACCTTCATTGGCAACGCAACGATTTCGCAAAACCGATTTGTCAGCCACCGGTCGTTTGATTACATGACCGACACACTTGGAAACACATTTGTCATCACGAAAGTCCTCGACGGCAACGCCATTTCTGGTTTTCCCGATGTCATGGGAAATATTCGTTTCACATATTCGGGGGAGACTCTGACAATATCACTTGTAGGAAAGTACGTGGGCTCTTTTTACACAGACAACTTTCGAAATGAAAGTAACAAAAACGATGCGTATACAGTGTTGAATGCTGAGATCCTACGGCAACTCACATTTCCCGGCGGAGTGAAATTGACCCTCCGAGGGGAGGTCAGGAACATCATAAATAATTTTTACTCAATGTCCGGAGAAGCAAATGCTTTCTTTCCGGCGGCCGAACGCAATTACATCGTCGGGCTGGCAATGCAGCTATGAGAAACAACTTTTGCAACTGTTCGTCTAATATTGTAGATTTTTACAGGCCGCTCCGTGGGCATTCGGAGTGGCCGCTTCGGGTCGCTGGGTTGGTCGCCTCCCAAAACTCAGCGACCTCTTTATTGTACCCGCGCACACTATCCAACCGCAAATCTGAAACCAGAAACAAACTCAAAGTATTGATACGCAATATCGTAAAATTCCAGCCCCAACGAATTCTCCTGATATTTTGGATCACGGAAAATCACAAAAAGTGAAAAAGAGAGCGCTCATTCTTGCGAACGGACGTCCGCCAACGAAACGCTTATTAACGAAATTGTTGAACGGAGCTTTTTTTATCTGCGCAGATGGTGGCGCGAACACCGCAGCGCGGTTTGGCCTGAAACCCGACCTCATTATCGGCGACCTTGATTCGATCCAGGCTTCAACACTCAGAAAGTTCAGCCGCGTCCCCGCAAGGCGCATTGCCGATCAAAACAGCACAGACCTTGAGAAAGCGCTTTCCTGGGTTGTGCGAAAAGGATTCCATGAAATCGTCGTCGTTGGAGCGGCCGGTCATCGGTTGGACCACTCCATCGGTAATCTGAGCGCACTGGCAAAGTTTTCCAGGAAAGCGAAGATCGCATTCATTGATGACAATTCCGAACTCGTCGGCGTTGGCCATTCGTACGAGTTCGAAGCGCCGGCCGGCACAATCGTCTCACTCATTCCGCTTTCACTGTGCGAAGGCATTGTCACCAAAGGACTCAAATGGGAGCTGAGGAATGAATCATTGAAACTCGGTCTGCGTGAAAGCACGAGCAATGTCGTCAAATCAAGTCCGGTGACCATCTTGGTTCGAAGGGGGGATTTGCTCCTCTACAGGCTCACATCGGGAACCTCAAAACACAAGCCGGGCTAGTCGAGTGGTCGAAATCAGCCTCATCGATTCCCTTCTCATCATCCTGTATTTTGCAAGCGTCGTTTTCATAGGATTTCGCGCTTCGAAAAAGGAAAAATCGAGCACCGATGAATTCCTTCTTGCGGGACGGACCCTGACGTTGCCGATGTTTGTGGCCACTCTGGTGTCGACGTGGTACGGCGGGATTCTGGGTGTGGGAGAGTTTTCGTACCACTACGGGATTTCCAACTGGGTTGTCTTCGGAGTGCCTTATTACATTTTTGCCGTTGTTTTTGCTCTTGTTCTCGCGAAGCGTGTGAGGGCCACGAATCTTTATACCATTCCGGACAAACTTGAACAATCCTACGACCGTCGAACGGCAATTGCGGGTGGAGTGCTAACGTTCTTCCTTGTGACGCCTGCCGCCTATGTTCTTATGCTGGGGGTACTTGTACAGCTGATTTTTGGCATCAACCTTGTCTCAAGTGTTGTGTTGACCACCGTCGTAACAGTTTGTTATTTGTACGTCGGCGGCTTCCGCTCCGACGTCTGGGCGAATGCGTTTGAATTCATCATGATGTTTCTCGGCTTTGCGATCATGCTGCCGTTTGCATGGTCGAAGTTTGGCGGGTCGGAATTTCTGTCATCGAACCTGCCGGCGCTCCATCTGACGTGGCATGGAGGGAATAGTTGGCAATTTATTTCGGTGTGGTTTTTCATTGCCCTTTGGACACTCGTGGATCCGGCATTTCATCAAAGATGCTATGCGGCAAAAGACGGAGCGACTGCACAAAAGGGAATTCTTGTTTCGATTCTTTTCTGGTTCTGTTTTGACTTCCTCACCAGCATAACCGGCCTCTATGCGCGTGCGGCGCTTCCGAACCTTCAGCAGCCGATGTTTTCCTATCCGATACTTGCGGAGTTGACACTGCCGGTGGTGGCGAAGGGGTTGTTTTACATCGGCCTTCTGGCGACAATCATGTCCACGCTGAGCAGTCTGACGCTCATTTCAGCGATTACGATTGGAAAGGATATCGTCGGACGGTTGGCGAGATCGCAAGATCAGGAAATTGTCCGTCGCTGGACAAAGCGAGGGTTGTTGATTTCGGCTGTTTTCTCAATTGTCCTTGCACTCGCAGTCCCTTCTGTTGTAAAGATTTGGTATACGATCGGCACTTGCATCGTACCGGGATTACTCGTGCCGGTGTTGGCGAGCTATTTCAACCGACTGCGGATTTCAGCACGATTCGCGTTTGTTGCAATGATCGGTGGGTGCGCGGTCTCAACGGCCAGTCTTGTGTATGGACATATCAATGCCGTTGGCGGAGTTCCGGAATATCTTCTCGGCGTCGAGCCGATGTTTCCGGGATTGCTTGTTTCGGTCGCGATTTGGGCGGCTGGTAAAATAAATATAGTAGGTCGGCGTTAACGCCGACCCGCGAAGTAGACCTATTGCGTGTTCAGTATCAGCGGAAGGCCGTTCTTTCCGCCGCCAATTACGATAACTTTCGTATTCTGAGAATTTGCAAGTTTCTCGGTCGCTTCAACACCCTTCCATGTCAAAACTTGCTGGCTCAGGCTTCGCGCAATAATGTTCTGGAAATCGGAAATACCCTGTGCTTCAATCCGTTTACGATCCGCTTCCTGGCGTTCTTTTGTAAGCACGAATTGCATTCGTTGGCTTTCCTGCTCTGCGCGCAATTTTTCCTCGATTGATGCTGTGAGTCCCGGCGGCAGCCCAACCCGACGTAACGGTGTGGCTTCGATAGTGATCCCGCGAGCTTCCACGATCTTTTCCAGATCCTTCAAGATGATTTGTGCCAGCATTTCACGCTCCGATGTGTACAAAGCTTTCGCTTCGTAACCCGCGGTCACGCCTCTCGAAACAGAGCGGAACTGGGGTTCGAGCAAAATCTGCACATAGTTTTCACCGACAGATTTGTAAACCTCGGCAGCTTTTTCCGGGTTCAAGTGGAAAAGGGCGCTGACTTCAAGCGATACCGTCAGTCCTTCTTTGGAAGGCACCTCCATGATTTCCTTGATCTCCTGGGTTTTCACGGAAAACTTCACCACCCGCGCAAGCGGATTCACCATGTTAATTCCGGCCTTGAGCGTGTTTTCTGAAACCGTGCCGAAGAAGTCCACGACACCGACATTTCCCGCCGGAACGACTGTAAACGTCTGTGAAAAAGCGATAACGGCAAAGAGCAAAGAAACAAGTCCGCTGATGTTCGACGTTGCCCGATACGACGCATTGCGTTCCTCCCGAAATTTACTTTGCGCAGTTCTCCACAACAGAAACGCTACGACGGCAACAATAACACTAAAGACGAATAACATAAGGACCTCCTTCGGATGGGTTGAAAAAGGATTGATATGGTAACGATTTAACTTAAAGATTTTCCGCGTAGCTGTCAATCTAATTCGAAATCTTTCGTATCTTCGATGCAATGGAAAACTCCATGTATAAGCTCGCCGTTGATGTCGCAATCGAAGCTGGAAAATTTCTGAGAATGAACGTCGGGAAAGTGAAACACATTGAACGCAAGCAGGGACAGGAAACAAATCTCGTGACCGAGATTGATAAAAAGGCAGAGGAGCTGATCATTCGAAGGATAAGAAACAGGTACGGCAGTCACGACTTTTTAGGCGAAGAGTCCGGGGGTAATCAGAGCGCGTCGGAGTACAGGTGGATAATCGACCCGCTGGATGGGACAACGAACTTCACGCATGGGCTTCCGATCTATTGCGTCTCGATTGGCCTTGAGTTTCGAGGCGAACTGCGTGTGGGAGCGGTTTATGACCCAACCCTGGATGAGCTCTTCAGCGCCGAGAAAGGAAAGGGGGCATTTCTGAACGGCAAGCGAATCAGCGTTTCAACAACTTCAAAACTCGTCGAGAGCTTGCTCGTGACAGGATTTCCCTATGATGTTCGCGAAAATGCCGACAAGCTTCTTCCGCATTTCAATAATTTCCTGATGGAAGCGCAAGCAGTGCGCCGATTGGGTTCTGCGGCGCTTGACCTTTGTTATGTTGCCTGCGGTCGGTTCGACGGGTTCTGGGAAGCAGCGCTCAACCCGTGGGACATGGCGGCGGGCGTGTTGATCCTCGAAGAAGCGGGCGGAAAGTTCACCGACTTACGAGGATTTCCGAGTACGATTTACAGGAAAGAGCTCCTTGTAAGCAACGGCGCTCTCCATGATCAAATGCTTGAAGTGTTGAAGCGGGGAATGAAGTAGAGAGCGGGGAAGAACTTGCGCTGGATTGATGGAGGGTTGCCCGTCCGACCGAACGTACTGATTTTTTTTGGTCGTTCGGGGCGGATGTATGGATTTTGATGATTAGAGTTTCTTCACCAAATCCAATCCGATAAGTGCAAGGATAGCGAGCATCATCAGGAGAAACCCACCAACCACGGTGAGAAACCCTATCCTCGCTTTCGTCGCTTTCGGGTCAACTTCGAGTTTCGGCATTGTTTTTACGGTGACATCGCCGTTAACAACGACTTGACAGGCAAGTCGGTGGTTCGCGCTCACCTTCCGTTTCAATAGCCACCTGCCGGCGATAACATCTTCCTCGGCCGGTGTTCTTGCGTTGATTCCCTTTCCGTCGACCACTTCGATAATATCGGCGCCGCAGGGGAATTTCAGCGGGCCAAGGACGAGGTTGACGTGGAAAACACGGTGAAGGGGTTTGTACAAATGTATGCCGCTTTTGAGGGCGGCTTTGCGAAGGTTGGTGCCGGGTAAAACGTCCAGCGAGGTATGTTCGTTGAGGAAGTGGATGGCGGGCATTGAGATTCCTTCTGAGTTTTAAGATTCCTCGTATTTCGTTGCGGCGCCCGGCGGCACCATGTAGATGTAACTCTGCAAATACCCGAGATTCCGTTCCGTCTCATCCAGGTCGATCATCAGCAAATCGCGGAGGGATACATATATCGTGCCCACATTGCGCTGGATCGAATACAGAGGTCTTTCGCTCACAACACCGCCAATCATCTCCATAGAACCTCCACGAATTTATCGATGAGAACCTTCCCGGTTGGAAAAAGTAAGAAGTTTTCACCAGCAAGGCAAGGTTTCCGTTCTATCTCCAGGCCTTGACGCCTTCCCGATCAACAATGTATTTGATAAGCGGCTGTGGTGTCGGTTTGTTGCTGACGATCTTGAACGCTTTCGAGATTCGGTCCCGGGCCGCAGAAGCTTCCTGGTCACGATCTGTATACAATATCGCAAGTATTTCTCCCGGCTCGACCCGATCGCCTACTTTCTTTCTGAGAACGATGCCAGCTTTCGGATCAATCGTATCGTCGATCCTCTGCCTTCCGGCGCCAAGAGCGATGCCCGCGAGCCCGAGTTCGAGGGAGTCAATGGCTCCGACAAAACCTTTTTCAGAAGTTTTCACGTCCAGCGAGAGTACCGGGATTGGGTATTTTTCAAGATTTTCAATTGAAGAGGCGTCGCCGCCCTGCATGTGCACGAGCTGTAAAAACTTCTGATAGGCCTTCTTACTGGAAACAACTTCCCTGCAGCGCTCAATGCCTTCGTGAATCGATTTCGCTTTTTTCCCGAGGAATACCATTGCCCCGGACAGAAGAAGCGTCACGTCCATCAAGTCTTTCGACTCGTCGTTGTTCCCACGGTTCCTTCTGAGACATTCCACGGATTCGACAACCTCAAGCCAATTGCCGATCGCACTCCCCAAGGGCTGATTCATGTCGGTGACAAAGCCGATTGTTTGTTTCCCGAACCCATTGCCAATTTCAACAAGCGTTTGTGCAAGCTCGATTGCCTTCTCTTCGGTCTGCATAAAAGCTCCGCGACCTGTTTTCACGTCGAGGACAAGTGCATCGATTCCTTCGGCGAGTTTTTTGCTCATGATGCTTCCCGCGATAAGCGGTATGCATTCCACAGTTGCTGTGACATCGCGAAGGGCGTACATTTTCTTGTCTGCGGGCGCGATCTCTTTCGTCTGTCCAATCATGACCAGGCCGATGTCGTTAATGACCTTTTTGTATTCTGCCACGGAAAGGTTTGTTCGAAATCCCGGGATGGATTCAAGTTTGTCCAGGGTGCCGCCCGTGTGTCCAAGCCCGCGGCCGGAGATCATGGGAACGGGGACGCCGCACGCCGCAACGATGGGCGCAAGAAGGAGGGAAACCTTATCTCCAACGCCTCCGGTGGAGTGTTTATCGACTTTGATGCCGGGAATTTCCGAGAGGTCCACAACTTCGCCGGAGAAGAGCATGAGCTTCGTGAACGTCAGTATTTCTTCTTTGGTCATGCCCCTGAAAAAGCATGCCATCAAGAACGCCGACATCTGATATTCGGGCACATGCCCATCGACGTAGCCCGAGATAAGAAAACGAAATTCAGCTTCGGTCAGAGCCTCGCCATCGCGCTTTTTGCGTATGAGTTCGACGACGTTCACTTCAACTCTCGATTTTTACGGTAAATTCTTTTCCGCATTTATTGCATTTGTATTCAACCGTGACCCAATTGTTCCGCTCGTAGTAGCTTAGCTCTGCAAGCTCTCCGCCGCATTCCTGCACGACACAGCGCTTCAGGTCGAGGCGATAGATTCTTTCTTTTGGGTAATCGTCGAGCTCGTTGTCCTGCGGGGTCATGCTTTGAGCTTTCGTTCTGCAAGGAGAATTCCGCAGATGCTTTTGCTGTCCACGATCTCGCCGCGTTCAATCATCGTGACCGCCTTCTGAAAGGGGGTCGTTTCAATGGTAAGGTTCAGCTCGCCCTCTTCGAGTTGCTGCCCCTTACCGGTTTTCTTCACGCCGGTGGCAAGAAAAATGTGCAGAAGTTCATCACAAAAACCGGGAGTTGTATAGATCGAGGCGAGCTTTTCCCATGAAGATGCGGCGTATCCCGTTTCCTCCTCAAGCTCACGCCGGGCACACAGTGCGGGGTCTTCGTTGGGGCCGAGTTTTCCCGCAGGGAGTTCGTACAAGTACTTTTTCATCGGATAACGAAACTGGCGGACGAGGAGAAGATCGCCGTCCGGGAGGATGGGGACGGCTACGGCGCCGCCGGGATGCTCGGCAACTTCCCGTATGCCGCGATTCCCCGAGGGGTATTCAATATGGTCAACAAGGAGGTTGAAAACTTTGCCAACGTACAGTCTTTCGCTTTTTAGAATTTTGAGTTCTGCCATTCAGGTTTGCAGCGGGTCAATCGAACAATCCATTAATCGGTGAATCCAATCCACAGCTCTTTCTAGTAATTTCCCCTGCTTCCAGGTTTGATCACCTCAAGTCCTTGAGCACAGAGCGGGCATTCTTCAGGCTTGTAGGCAACAACGTCAAGCTGAAGGACGGAGAAATGTTTGGCATCAAATTTGATTTTCCCTTTGCTACGGTCCACAATATACCCGACGCCAGCGAGCACTCCTTTCGCATTCTTGGCGATGTCTACGACTTCGAACACAGACCCGCCCGTGGTCACAACGTCCTCCACGACGAGGATCCTTTCTCCGGGACGTATTTCGAAACCGCGGCGGAGTTCCATCTTTCCGTCCTTGCGTTCGGCAAAGACAGTCCGTGCCCGCAGCATCCTGCCGACTTCCGTTCCAACGACGACGCCTCCAATGGCGGGAGAAATAACGACCTCAATCTCGCTCAGCTCGAAGTGCTTTGCAATTTCGCCGGCAAATAAGTGAAGGTATTTGGGGAATTGGAGGACGCGTGCGCATTGAAAGTACTGAGGGCTGTGAAGGCCGGAGGTGAGCTGATAATGGCCTTCCAACAGCGCTCTTGTCTCGCGAAAAATTTCGAGGACCTGTTCTTTGGGGAGCTTCAATGTGCGGTGGTCGTTGGTGCCGGGCAGGTTTTCATCCAAGATAGAAAGAACTCGTCATAGTCGCAACGAAGTTCCGGATGCGAAAAAAAACCTATTCCTCTAAGGAGTACAACAGGTTATCCTCAACACGATAGATCAGCGGAGCGACGAGGATTTTGGGGTACCGCACACGAAGACGCCGGGCTTCGCTCAGAACAAAATCAATCTCATTGCCGATTTCAAACATTGAACTGAAGTGAAGAAAATGTTCTTCCGCCTCGCTTGTGCTCCAGCCGCCATGCGTTACCAATCCTGAGATAAACTGGTCCTTCCGGGATGCAAGGTTTACCATTCCGCAATTCGTGTGTCCGATGAGCGCGATTGCTTTCGCGCCCCCAATACCGATTGCATACGACACCTTGAATTCGCTGTATCTGAGGTTTCCTCCGCCCGCACGTAAAATAAAAGCAAAGTTGTCGGGAATGCGCAAACTCTTGCGACTGTCCATACACATGCCGATCAGAAGCTCGGCACTGGTGTAAGAATCAAACGGACGGTTGAGATTGTGGTATTCCAGGAGTCTGGCGATGGGTGAGTCACGAAATTCCCGAGGAATGTGGTCGACGGAAGAAACGCGAATCAGGCGGTTCATCGGAAGAGGTTGTTTCTACAATGTAACCTTGTCAAGGTCGCGGAAAAACACGCGAACCTTGACAAAGTCATAGTTTACAGCGCG
Organism: Ignavibacteriales bacterium; assembly: GCA_016193365.1. Taxonomy (GTDB): domain Bacteria; phylum Bacteroidota; class Ignavibacteria; order UBA10030; family UBA10030; genus JACQPT01. The sequence continues at coordinate 10,063 of JACPSI010000097.1, read as the reverse complement.
TCGATTGCTTTGGCGAGGTTGAAATCGTTGGCCGTCAGCCCGCCGGCGCTATGAGTTGAAAGCGCCAGCGTCACTTTATTCCAGCGGATATCGATATCCGGATGATGATTGGCTTTCTCCGCCAACAAGGCCACCGAGTTGACGAATCCCATGGCGTGGACAAAATCCTTCAACTCAACGGTCTTTTTGATTTCGCCGCCTGAACGCGTCCACCCCATCAGTTCTTTCAACCCGGAGACGATTTCGTTTTCACTCAGGAGCGTTGGCATCTTTTCTTATGAATGTCTTACGTTGCTTCGCCGTTCATTGCAGCCGCCGCAAAGACACCCATGCTTAGAGCAAACAAGAAGCCTATGACAAAAACGACCAGGACGGCAATCGTGAGCCAAAACTGCAGGTTATAAAGTTTCCGGAGAGACTCCATTGCGGTCATCAAGTGCGAAATGTCCTGCCCGTGCGTTTCGACGATCATGCGAAACGAGGAGGAAGCGTTCATCATCCACAGCCCGAGCACGATGAACATTGCAACTTGAGGGCCGGAAACGACGATCGTCAGCGGAGAAGAAAACAGCGCCAGAATGGCGAAGAGCCCGATGCACACGGCAAACACCATATTCAGGATGCCGAGAAATTTCATCCGGCTTGCGAGAACACCGAACGTCATGTTTTGGGCATCGGTGAACTCATAGCCGGTAGCGGCCGTTTGTGCTTGTGTCATAAAGCCTCCTTGGTTTGTGGTGGTTATAACATCAGAGGGGAATTGTGGGACAGTTTTTCAAATTCAGACCTCAGGATAATGTGTTTGGAATCAACGGCGCGATCAATCGCAAGGATGCCGTTAACGTGGTCTATTTCGTGCTGAAGCAGCTCGGAAAGCGCTCCCTCTGCTTTTAACTTTTGTGCTTTTCCGGACTCATCCAAAAAAGACACGGTAATTCTGTAATTCCTGGTCACGTGAACAAGAATATCCGGGAAGGAGAAACAATCATCCCATAACGAGAATTTGTTGGAACTCCTCTGAACGATTTTCGGATTAATGAGAGCGCCCGCGTACTCAAAATCGATGTAAATGACCCTTCGGGTCGAGCCGATCTGGGGAGCGGCGATTCCACGTCCGAATCCTTTTCGCTGGCGAAAGTCCTGAAGCGTATCCCTGAGGTCTTCGGTCAACAACCTGATGTCCGCAGAGCGAACGTCTTTTACAGCTGAACACTTTTGACGAAGAACAGGGTTGCCCAGCAGGAGGATCTCTTTTGCAGCCATGTCATCCCCGTGAATGGCTTGAGAATATAACCAATGGCGCCCTGTGATTCAACGAATCAACCACGGACGCGTCTACTTCATTAAGAGGAGCTTTTTCGTAGCAACGAATGTACCAGCATGGAGCCTGTAGAAATACACACCCGTGCTTAACGGCTGGCCATCGCTTGCTTTTCCGTCCCATGTTATTTCATACCGTCCGGCATCTTTCTCCTCATCCGCAAGAGACGTCATAACCTGGCCCAGAACATTGTATACGAAAAGGCTGACTTTGGCTCTTTGCGGCAGGTCGTAGACAATGCGTGTCAGGGGATTAAATGGGTTGGGGAAATTTTGGAATAACGTAAATTCTGTCGGGATAATAGTAGTTTTCTGCGTTTCCTTTACTGAAGAAGGGTTGCCGAAATTTCCAACGCCGAAAGCGGGATCCAACACCCATTCGGTGGAATTTCCGCTTTCATCCTGGATTTGAAACAGAAGGTCAATGGCAGCAGAATCAAACGACGTTGTGGCGGAAAGGTCCGCTCTGTAGAGTTTGCCGGGAGTCAAAAGGCTCGTCGAGTCCTCGGAAAGAAGAGTTAAACCCAACGATGTCCACGTGTCTGTGCCATGCAGCCGATACGAGACTTTTGTCGAGTCCGCTACAGGTTGATATTTAAACGAGGCGGAGAAATCGTCCACCTCGAGCTTCAGGTCGTTGGAAGAAAAAAGAAGCGTGGCATTCTCGTCCTTCTGCAGACTCGCAAAGGGCTTTTGCTGCGAGTTGAGAATCTTCATCGAACTCAGGCCCGGCGGGTTAGGGTCGGGCCGGCGCAAATCGAACCGCGTCGTTAGGGTTGCGGACCCTCTCACATCGTTGACGTGGTAACCGGCGTAGGAAACCCGTAACCGATATTCTCCGGGCGGAACATCAACAGGAACGCTGTTCAACAGTGTGTCTTTTGCGATAACATTGTCCTGACTGTCGTAGAGCGTGAAACCGGCCATGAGGACAGATTTGTTCTCGTCGAGGGGGCCATAAAAATAAGGGAATGCGGCAACGTTGGAGACACCGTAGTAATTGTTGATATGAAACGCATCAGTATACACAGGCGGGTTTCCAAACCTGTGTATTCCTCCCGGGGGAGAAAGAAACGTGTGGGTAGGGAGGTTGCGGCCCCAGAACGCGGCAACACTGTCGCGCACGACTGCGAACGGAGGTGTGTTCAGGTAGAATCGTCCAACAGTGCCGAACGGGAATACCTCAAACAACTCATCGTACGCCTCCACGAGTGCAGTGAATCCAAAGTTGGGATGGACGTCGGGAGTAATGAGAAGTCCCGAGACCCAGCTTTTACCCACGGGAGTCGGATTCAGAGGAGCAAAACCGAGATAGAAGGCGTCGTCGTTTTGAAGAATTTTCTGCAGAAAGACCACCCCGACACCTCGAGTTTGTGCAGAGGGAGGGAATTCGATCCCGACACTTTGCCTGCGAAAGGAATCAACAGAATTCAGCAGCGTGACACTCTGCTGAAGATTCTGCACGGGTTGGTGTTGAACGACGATATTTTTGCCGAGTCCGTCGGAAGCGTATTCGCCCACCAAAAACGCAAATCGCTCTGATATTGAAGACAGATAAAAAGTGTCCCTGAATCCCAAAAAGATCCAACTGTTTAACAGAGAAGAATCGGGGAACGCCACGCAATGTATTTTTTCTGAAATGCTGAAGCTTGAAAGAGGCGTCCCCTGGTCGTCACGGCCGCGGGGAGCAACGTAGTACTGAGCTTCCGTTGAACTGATCGACAACGAAGTAAAGCTGTTGATTTGCACCTGTTCTCGCAGCACGATCCTCATTTTGCTGCCGTCAAAAAATTCACTCATGATGTCGAAAGAGCCCCTCGGGACCACAAGCTCTGCGTACATCGACGAAATAGAGTCCGCCTCGAATGAATACGCTACAAATTTCTTTCCGGCAACGGCAAAGAACGATGGCTCGTTGAACGTCAAAATGAGCTTTGCAGCTTTCACGAAAGCCCATGGGACATGCATCGTGTCAGTAGAACCGGATATGTTGAGAACTCCGCTATAAGCAAGCGAACCGCTGTCGGGAAACGGAACAATGCTGTTATCGACTGACAACGAAACAACGACGGGTTGCGCGCTGCCTGAGTCAACGGAGAAAGACTGAGGACTGAGAGATAGAGAAACCCCGGAGAGAAGAGGGCCGGTCGAGAGGGAATAACTCTGACTCAACGTCTGGTTGTTATGCACCCAGAGAGTATCGTTTCGCGTCCAGGGGTTCATGTTGGCGTCGTCCAACCCGAAATGCAGCCCCGACGGAATAGCAAACGAACCGATCTCCGCCGCGCGGACAGCATCAATACGTCCTCCACCCTGTGCCATCACCTCTTCTCCAAGGTCGACAGCCGAAGTGACCAGCGCAGATTTCATGTACCCAGGAAGCCACGTTGGATGAATGGCTTTCAGGAGAGCGCAAACACCGGCGACATGAGGTGAAGACATGGAAGTCCCACTGTAGCTGTCGAAGCCTCCTGGTACCGTAGACAAGATGTTGACGCCCGGCGCTACGACGTCGGGCTTGATGGCGTAGGTCCTGGTCGTCGGCCCTCGCGAGCTAAAACCCGCCAGCTTGTCAAGATCGTTGCTCGCCCCGACAGTAATCGCAAGACGGGCAGTTCCCGGACTCCCGATGCTCCGGAACCTGCCTGAATTACCGGCCGAAATGCAGAACGTCACTCCGAGCCTGACAGCATTGTCCACTGCCGCCGAGAGAGGGTCATCCGGATGCCCGGACCCGCCGAGGCTCATGTTCGCAATATGCACTCTGTCAGCGTAATCATCATCATTGTTGGGGTCAACAGCACGTTCGATGCCGGCAAGAACTGTTGAAAACTGACCCGATCCGTACGCACCAAGAACTTTGAATGCCATCAATTTTGCTTTTGGCGCAACGCCTTTGATGCTGTCGCCGTCGGCCGCTACGATGCCGGCAACATGCGTACCGTGTCCGTTATCATCAAAAGGGTCGGGATCGTTATTCTCAAGGTCATAACCACCGATAACTTTGCTGTTCGGAAATGCAGAGCCACCGAGTGAAGGGTGAAAATAATCAATGCCGGTGTCGATAATTCCAACGATGACGTCCTCACCTTGCGTGCCGTATTTTGCCCGCACACTGTCTGCGCGAATCAGGTGGACGCTCCGGTCCAGGTGAGCCTGAACTTTCTCGTCGTCATGCACTGCCTTCACATAGGAGAGGTTGCGGATCTCAGAGATGGCGGCGCGAGGTGCGTTGAGTGCGACGCCGTAAAAAATTTTGTAGTACCTCCGGGTGACAACAGGCTCAGCAAGAGCAGTCTTCAGTTGCGCCGACGCAGAGTGAACGATGGAGGCGATGTCGGAGGAAAACTGTGAGAACCTTTGTTGAACCGACGATTTGTGAAGAACCGCTGAAGAGTTTCGGGCTTGCTGGAGGAACAACGGTTCCTCTTTGAATTCTACAATCAGGCGAACCTGATCAGTCAGGTCGACAAGATGTGTTTTTGTCGTCCCATCCCTTAGTATGGCAACCCGACCGACCTGCCCGGGCTTTCGCCGGATTTGATGCCGGTTGGAGGATGCCTGGCGCTGAACAGAATTCTTCTCGAAGAACTTGTACTCGGAGCTCTGTCCGAAAGAAAACGAAGCGGCCCAGCATAAACAGAAAAGTACGCTTGAGACCCGATGTGCGCTTACTGATGTAGTCATTGAGTGCCTCCGTCCCGTGGGAATTCGAGTTTCATGATGCGGAATTCTTCATTCCATGGAACAACCATGAATCGCGGATATTCGGGTACGGCCGAACCTCCGGCAGATTCTGCCACAATGCCGAAAATCCTGTATGGAATATCCGGGCCTTCGAAAGCTTCGAGACTCCCGGAATGCACTATTCTTCCCGAAGAGACAAAACTCGAATTTTTGAAATCGATAATACCCGGCCCGCCTTTCACAGTCGCCCGGAATTCTTGTTCTTGCTGTTTTCGTTGTTCAGGCTTCAGTACACCGCCCGCATAGCTGTTCTTTTCGTTAAAGGCGTTGATGTGCTGGGCCTTCATAAGAAAATCAGCGTAAGTGATCGTCAAAGCGCTGTACGCTTCCCAGTCATCACTCTTGATTGCGTCGAAGGCTTGCTCAAGAAGTTTCTCCTCCGAGGTAGGCTTGTTGGTGCATGCGGTCAGAGAAACAAAAAGGACAATGAAGTTCGTTATTTTCGGGCGAATCACCTTGGCCTCTTAGCGAGGGGAATGACTAATTTCAAAGAGGTATGTGTTTCCGAGAATCCCACAACCTTGTTGTCCACGAGCCCCGCGGATTTTGCCGCTCTCATGACATCCAGATCTTTGATTCGAGCAAGCTTACCTTTCAAGGAGACAATCCAGATTGCACCGTCCATTTTCAAAAATCTTTTCAGGTTCCTGAGTTTCTTGAGCTCCAAGGTCGAATCTGCCGAGAAAAAAACGAAATCGGATTCTCGGGCCAACCTGCCGAAGGAAATATCGCTCGCCCGGTCATGAAGCTGCTTGAGGAATTCTGCGTCGTCAACACCAATGACGGAGACTTTTGAAACTTCCTTTACTCCGAGCTTATCAATCAACGCGCGGTGGGAATAATCGCGTTCTTTTGGTCGACGTGCTAAGAGACTCACTTCTTCCCCCCTTTACCTTTTCCATCAGATATGACAATTGCTTCCAGTTGACGCAGATGATTCACATCATGGCCCGCGTACAATTCCACCATCCGTGCAATATTCTCCCTGCCCCGTTCCTGATGCATGCCGTAAGCATCCCATTGGCCTTTTGTCAGGGATTTGAGAAGTCTGAGGTTGTTTTCCCTCAAGACGCAGAAAAGCTCGAACGACTTTTTTGTGTCTTTGTTGAGATAACCAGCATTTGTCTGCCACCGATTCTGGTCGAATGCCTGGACGACCGTCCCGTTTGCAGCAAGCACGAGCCGTAATCGATATCCGAACACAAGTTCACTTTCTGCAAGGTGAGCAAGGATTTCACCCGCCGTCCATTTTCCCGGTTCTGGCGGCTGAAGGAACGCGCGCCGGGTCCCTTTCGTGATCAACGACGTCAATTTCTTCACCGTGGATTGAAGGATCCTGAAATGGTCTTTGCCATGAACGTAACCGGAGATCCGTGCAATGTATTGGTCAGCAGTTTCTTGCACGTCTCACCTTCCTTTCACAGGGGAAAGAATTTTTCCGGCTTTCGGTTCGAGGTTCAACGTGAGTTGACCGTCAGCCGATGGGATTTCCCCATTCGAGACCAGCTCGACAAAATTACCCGACGCCTTAAGTGAAACACTTTGGGGCGACATGTCGTTATTCAGAGCCACGATGATGAAATCCGAAGGAGTTCGTCGTTCAAACACGTATACTTTCTTCTTGTCGTCGGTGATGAGCGTTCTGAAACCTCCGCGTCGCAATGGCTCGTGGCTTTTTCTGATCGCCACCAATTGTTTGTAAAACGCAAAGAGATTCTTGTCGAACTCGACAGGGTCGACGGGCCTGGATCTTCCCGGCAATGGATGAGACTTTTCATCCTCAAAGGCGAGGTCTTCCCACGTCATAGGCTTTCGGTCGTCGGGGTCATCAGCGCCCCACATGCCGGCTTCGTCTCCATAATAGATCATTGGCGCACCGAGATACGTCATCTGAAAAAGGACCACGAGTTTCTGAATGTGGAGCTCTTCCTGCCGGGGTTTCCGAAGATTGTACTCAGGGTTGTCCCGCGGGCCTGCCTTGCGGTCGTAGTCCCGATTCGGGTTGACGATCATCGAGGACAGGCGGTCGGTATCGTGACTGTCGATGAGGTTCTGGAGCAGGAAGTTCGTTTCTCCCTTGTAGCTTCCGCGGACAGCAGCCAGCTCTCGGTCGAACTCTGAAACTGTCATGCTTTTGCTAGCTGAATTGATGAAGAACTTCACGCACGCGTATGCAAATCGGTAGTTCATCACGGCATCGAATTGGTCACCGGCAAGCCACTGCGATGCATCGTCCCAGATTTCTCCCACAATGAGCGCTTCGGGATTGATCGATTTCACATGCTTCCGCCATCGCTTCCAGAAAACTGGGGAAACGTCGTTGGCAACATCAAGACGCCAGCCGTCAATACCGTCCGAAGGGTCTCCGTCGCCGTTGGGATCCATCCAACGACTTGTCACATGGAAAAAATACTCCGTGACTGCCGGCAGAAAACCGTTTTCGTTCTCTTTGAACTCCGGCAAATGCTTTGACCCCCACCAGCCTTTGTAATCGAATTCGTTTTCTCTTGTCGCCGGGTCATCCCATTTGAGGATATCAAACCAATCGGCGTATTTCGATTTGCCTTGGTTCGCGAGAACGTCCTGGAAAGCCCAGAAGCGGGTTCCGCAGTGATTGAACACACCGTCGATGATAATCCGGATGCCCTGGCTGTGCGCTTCACGGATGAGCCGCAGGAAAAGATCGTCCGCGGCAGACCAGCTCCACGTGGCAGGGTCGTTGGTTTCGCGTTTCATCAATTCCAGATCGCCTTGCGCATCGGGCCCGAAATTGTTGTCAATGTGATGATAGGTTGAAGCGTCGTATTTGTGGAGAGAGTAGGCCTCGAAGATGGGATTCAAGTACATGGCAGTGACGCCCAGTTCGTTGAGATAACCAATTTTCTGAAGGATGCCCTCCAGGTCGCCGCCGTAGCGCCGGTCAAAAACATTTTCGTAAAAATTCTTGCTATGGCTGAGCTCCCATGGCTGGAGTTTGTACCAATCAGCGGTCCAGGGCGACACCTGCCATGTCCGGGGCGGCTTGATTTCCATTTCTTTCGGCGTGGGGTCGTTGGAAGTGTTGCCGTTGCGAAAACGCTCGGGGAAAATCTGGTACCACACAGCGTCCTTTGCCCATTCAAGGCTGCCGGATTGCGCATTGAGTGAACACGAAATCAGCAAAAGAAAAACCGCCGTTTGTGCTGGTGCTGACCGACGTCGACTTCTCATCGTCTCCTCACATTTGTCACAAGGGTTCTTCGGCGGCGGGCACAATGGGGATACGCTTGATTCGAATCGTGTCGACAACAAGGTCGCTGACTTTCTCGACCGTGAATTCTGTCCCGTTCACACGAAGAGATTCCCCAACGCGCGGGATGTGCCCAAGTTTTTCGATGATAAAGGCTCCGATGGACAGAATGTCTTTCGGCGAGAGCTCCTGGTTGAGCAACCGCTCGACGTCGTTTGTGGATATGCTTGCATCCACAACGTATTCATCCTCGCTGACTTTCGTTACTTCCGGAGGCTCTTTATCATGCTCATCCTGAATATTGCCGACAAGTTCTTCAAGGACATTCTCCAACGTGAGAAGCCCGGCCGTACCGCCGTACTCATCTGCGAGCATAATCATATGAATCTTCTTTTGAAGCATTGTTTCCAGCACCTTCTCGAGCGAGACTGTTTCGGGCATGAAGGGAGCATCGCGCAACACAGAGTCAACGCTGAAATCCTGCTCCAGGTGGCGCTCATGTTTAAAAATGTCCTTTGTGTGGACGATGCCAACCACGTTGTCAAGCGACTCTTTATAGACAGGGTAGCGCGAGAACTTGTTCGCCCTCATAACCTCCAGGCTTTCCTTCAAGGCAGCCAGGTATGATATGGCGATAATCTCTTTCCGCGGTATCATCACCAGCCGGGCTTGCTTTTTGCGGAAATCCATGGCATTCAAAACAATGGTCTTGCTGCCAACGGAAACCCTCTTGTCCTGCGCAAGAAGAAGCCGCAGCTCCTCTTCCGAATGCAGCAGTTCTGACTCCGTGACAGGTTGGAATCCGAAGATCTTTAGAATGGCGTTTGCAAGAGAATTGAGGGAGAAGATCACCGGCTTAAACAGGAGGAAAAACAAGCGCAAGGGGTAGGCCACAAGCAACGTCGTTTTGGCAGCCTTCTGAATCGCCAGCGATTTTGGAGCTAATTCGCCTAAAACAATATGCAGGAACGTAATGAAAGAGAAAGCTACCGCGAAGGAGGCGGCCTCAATCACCTGAAGATTTGAAATTCCTATGTTGAACAGGATCGGGCCAATCATCGTCGCGACAAAAGGCTCGCCAATCCACCCGAGCGCAAGGCTTGCCATCGTAATGCCGAGTTGGGTTGCGGAAAGATAGGCGTCGAGGTGCGTAATGATGTCCTTGGCAATCCTGGCGCGAAAATGTCCCCTGTGCACCAAAGGATCGATTTGGGTAACTCGAACCTTAACAATGGCAAACTCTGCCGCAACGAAAAAACCGTTCAGCGCGACAAAAAACAGAACGACCAAGATGTCGAACGTGACAGTCCAAAAATTCATGAATACTCCTTCTCATCGCCAATATAGTCCAATTTGCCATGTCGTTCAAGGAAGTCACTTGACGTGGCTCAAAAGCTTGAATAATCGGACAATTTTGAGCATACTGGAATCATGAGCCAACAGAACAGCGCTGTCAGTATCGGCGAAAACAAGAAATCCAGATTCCAATCTCTGCTAGTTGTTGCAGGCCTTGTACTTCTTTTTGTCGTTTTCATGAAGAGCGGCTTGTTGGAACTGGCCTCGCGTGAAAATCTGCGCGATCTCGGGGCAAATCCTTTTGCACCACTCGTCATTATTGCTGCTATGACGGGCGCATGGACATTTGCGCTGCCGGCTTCAGTCTTCTTTTTTATCACGCCTTTGTTGTTTCCGCCACTCGCTTCCACGGGCATAATCTGTGCAGGGAGCGCAGCGGGTAGTGCGATGGGCTATGTTGCCGCGAGGTTT
>JACPSI010000096.1 GCA_016193365.1 Ignavibacteriales bacterium | reverse complement strand
GCCGTCGGAAGCTTCACCGACAACCGACACATTCGGTAACCGGTCGAGAAATTCATGGACGACTTTTCGAAAATCTCGATGGTCGTCCGCGATGAGAACCTTGATGCGTTCCATAGCAAAACCCTCCTGAAGAGATGAGTGTTGTTGTGTATTACTGCGGGATTTGGAGGAAAAACTTAGGAAAACTACCGGTGGGAAGAATCGACCAGACGCCGTATTTTTCGTATACGGTAATTACCTTAGACAATTTGAGACACCGAAAACGGCCGAAAACTGCTTTAGGCCTGAGTTTGGAGGGTGGGTTCTCCGGGAGTGACTTGCTTCAAGCGGGGAAAAATCCGAGCTTTTCTCGTTTTAGAAAAAATCAATAAAAAAGCCCCGCAGAGCGGGGCTAGAGGGTTTTGAATTTTTTTCAGCGCTTCAAAAAGATGCTATAGCGGTTGTACTCTGGGTAAGAGCATCCGGAGCAATGATCCTTATATCGCCGCCGCCAACGATGCCGCTGGAAGAATATAGGCTGAACCCAAATATGATTTCCAACTCGTCGGGCGCAATTTTGTGCTTCCCCCTGCCGTTATCCCGAATCCTTATAAGGGCGAGGTCGTCCATCGTCGTATATTGGCTTTTTTTCTTACTTATTGGCGTCCTCACGATTGGACAAACAATCGTCATAGAGTTTTCGTCCTCAACAATGGGAATGGGCGTTTCACCTTCCTTGGGAACGACCCTAAAGCCATCGGGATCTTCATCATCGATTGTGGCTGGAGGGTCTCTGTCGACATAGTTGAGTTTCAGAAACGGCGTACCATTTTTCATCTCGAGACTAAAGTCGAACGTAATGGAGTGGCCATGCTGGGAAGCATTCGTGGGAACCAACCAACCAGCACCGGAGGCGACGACTACCCTTTGTTGCGCGCTCCCGAGCGGTGGTTGGTCAATCGAAGTGATTTTTCCGGCCAGGTTATCGGGCACCGGGTCAAGGCCCGTAACATCCGGCGTGCAGCTGTTGAGAATGACACTGAAAATCAAAACCGCAAAGAAGCGCAGATGAGCCATGGGAATTCTCACTCTTGTACCTCTTTTGATGGTGGATTTTGATAGGATGGGATGACGCTTAATGTATGAAAATGCGGATACTTTGTCAACAATTTTTTACGAAACCTCAGGTCCCTTTCGGCGCAAACCGCGTTCCAGAGCATATCGCACCAAATTTGCCGCATCATGGATATCAAGTTTCTGCATGATATTTGTCCGATGAGTGTCCGCAGTGCGGGGACTGATATAGAGCTTCTCCGCAATTTGTTGGTTGTTCATTCCCTCGGCGATGAGCATAAGGACTTCCTTTTCTCTCGCCGTCAAAGGGACTTCCGGCTCTTGCGTTTTCTTTTCTCTCTCCTGCGCTTTTTTCAGGTAGCCCTCTACCATGATCTCTGAGACTCGAGGGCTGAAAAAGCGCTCGCCTTTCGCTACAGACCGAATTCCCGTGGCGATTTCGTCACGGCCGGCGTTCTTGAGTATGTAGCCCCCCGCCCCTGATTTGAGAATCTGATACACGTATTCTTCATTTTCATGCATGGTGAGGACCAGGACATGTGCACTCGGGCATTCTTTTTTGAGGATTTTTGATGCCTCGATACCGCTCACCTTCGGCATGGAGAGGTCGATGACTACGACGTCGGGTTTGAGCTGCTTCGCCATCCGGATAGCCTCTTCGCCGTCTTCAGCTTCTCCAATCACCACGATATCTTTATGTGGTTCCAGCAGCCTGATGAGTCCGCTGCGAACAAGGGCGTGGTCGTCCGCAAGCAATACGCGAATTTTGTCCATCAGCCTGTAATCATGCTAGAGGAATTTCCACGTTAACAATGGTTCCCTTTTGGGGAAAAGAATCGATCGTAAACGTTCCGTTGAATGATATCGCTCGCTCTCGCATTCCCACGAGGCCCATGCCTCCTGTTTGACCCATCTTGAGGACACGGCGCTCGACCTTGAATCCTTTGCCGTTGTCTTCAATGGTGAGTCGGATTCCACCGGTGTGCCGCACAATTTGTACATTCACCTCAGATGCCTCGGCGTGCTTGGTAATATTATTGAGTGCTTCCTGGGCAACCCTGTAGAGGCCCACCTCAAATTTGGGTTCCAAGCGTGAAGAAACATCCTGAGAACGGAATATCACCTTGATTCCCGTCCGTTTGGAGATTTGCTCGCAAAGGAGCTGAAGCGCGGGCGAGAGGCCAAAGTCATCAAGGACGCTGGGCATGAGGTTGTACGAAATCTCTCTGGCTTCCTTCATCACCCTGTCCAACAAATCCTTCATGTCCTCGATGCGTTTGTATTCTCCGTCCGCGGAGTTGAATGTATCGCCGAGAATTTCGAGGTTGAACTTGATGGCAGTGAGCATTTGTCCCAATCCATCGTGGATTTCCCGTGCAATCCGTCGACGTTCATCTTCCTGCGCCTGAACTCTAGCACCGGTCAGCGTTTCAAGTTCCTGCTCTCGTTGCTTCAAGCTTTCATACAGCTTGGCATTGGCAATAGCGATCGAGGATTTCTCGGCAAGAGAGGCGAGCAGCCGCAGCTCACGACCCGAGAATTGATGTTCGTTCCGATAACCGACGACGAGCATTCCCTCCCTCCGTGATTCCACATCGAGCGGAAAACCGCCGATGGACACTAATTTTTCGCGTGCGAAGCCCGGAAACTCTTCCGCCGGGTAGCTCCGGTTTGTGCCAAAATCCGCAATCATCACCGGTTTTTTTGTCCCCAGCAGGATTTTGTGGAGTTCTGTCAGGGCCGAGGGATCTGAAGACCACGGATGCGCATTACCCTTCATCGTACGCCATGAGTAGCTGTTCGTGGCAAAATCCACAAGCAACACTCCCACAAAATCTGCGCGCGTGAGGGTTTTCGCGTGATGAGAAATTGCTTCAAGGACATTCTGTAAATCGACCATGGCCACAAGCTGACGGTCGATGGTTGTCAATGTCTCCTGCTCCCATAGCCAACGCGCTTGTTCACGTTCGATCTTCTTCCTTTCGGTAACATCTCGAAATGAAGTTTGCACCGCAGGGCGGCCATTCCACTCCACAACTCGAGCATTGACTTCGAGGTCGATGATCGTACCATTTTTTGTCAACCCCCGAACCTCTTCGTTTTTCTTCATGGTGGTGCCGACAGAAAGGCCTTCAGGATCGTGGAAAGCAAAGGGACGGCTGGCAGGGGCGAGAAGGTCCACAAAACTGACCGACTTCATTTCTTCGGCAGAATCATAACGGAAGATCGAAACAGTTGCAGGGTTGACGTACACAGGCCGGCCGTCCTGAACGGTGATAATTCCATCGAGGGAATGTTCAACGATTTGCTGGAACCGGTCGTTCATGACGTCAAGCTTCACGACACAGCTTCCTCCGCGTACGATTCAATCGGCGGACACGCACACATGATGTTCCGGTCGCCGTACGCATTGTCGATGCGGCCTACCGTCGGCCAGAACTTGTTGTTGCGCAGATACATCAAGGGATACACCGCTTTGTAACGGGTGTACGGGTGGCTCCAGCTTTCTCCCATCGCCTCTCTGATGGTGTGCGGGGCGTTCTTCAACACGTTATCCTTCCTGTCAGCTTTTCCGTCGATGATTTCCTGAATTTCCTTTCGGATCGAAATCAACGCATCAGCGAATCGATCCAGCTCAGCCTTCGATTCACTTTCCGTGGGTTCGATCATCAAGGTACCGGCAACCGGAAAAGAAACCGTCGGAGCATGAAAGCCGTAATCCATCAAGCGTTTTGCGATATCTTCCACCTCGACCGAAGCAGATTGTTTGAACTCGCGCATATCGAGGATGAACTCATGGGCACACCTTCCGCTTGCGCCTTGATACAACACGGCATAGTGTTTTTCGAGCCTCGCTTTAAGGTAATTCGCATTCAGGATTGCGTATTTTGTCGCTTCCGTAACACCTGAGCCTCCAAGCATTTTGATGTAGCCATAGGAAATCAATAGAATGCTCGAACTTCCCCACGGCGTCGCCGACACTGCATGGATGGCTTTTTCACCGCCGGTTTTCGCCAGCGGATGTCCGGGTAAATAGGGAGCGAGGTGTCGTACGGCGCAAATCGGACCCATTCCAGGCCCTCCTCCCCCATGGGGGATACTAAACGTCTTGTGCAGGTTAATGTGACAGACATCGGCGCCGATTGCGGCCGGACTCGTGAGCCCGACCTGCGCATTAAGGTTGGCGCCGTCCATGTACACCTGGCCGCCGTACTTGTGAATGATGTCGCAAATCTCTCGTATGTGTTCCTCGAAAACACCGTGTGTGGACGGATACGTCACCATGAAGCCGGCGAGGTTTTTCCCGTGTTGCTCCGCTTTTCCTTTTACATCGCTCAACTCAATGTTCCCTTGACTATCGCATTTCACTACAACCACATTCATTCCGGCCATAACTGCGCTTGCTGGATTCGTGCCATGCGCAGACTGAGGAATCAGAACAACATTGCGATGAGCATCTCCCCGGTCGCGGTGATACGCTCGAATGACCATGAGTCCCGCGTACTCTCCCTGTGCACCGGAATTTGGCTGGAGGGAACATGCGTGCAAACCCGTTATCTCGCACAATTGATGTTCAAGCTCCTTGAAAACTTCAAGATAGCCTTCTGCCTGGACGGGTGGGGCGAAAGGATGAATCCGTGAAAATTCCTTCCACGTCATCGGCATGAGCTCGGAGGCGGCATTGAGTTTCATTGTGCAGGATCCAAGCGGGATCATCGAATGGGTCAACGATAGATCCTTGTTCTCAAGCGACTTGAGATATCGCATCATCTCCGATTCCGAATGGTGCTGGTGAAAAACCGGATGTGTCATGAAATCGCCTGTTCTGCCCAACGGACTCGCATAGCCGATTTCAATGCCAGTAAAAAGGTCTTCGGGGCCGTTTCGATGGTAGTTCTTTCCGGACGCTTTCGCAAAGATCGAAATAATCATCTGTACATCTTCAGTCAAAGTTGTTTCATCGATAGAGATACCGACATAATCGTTCCCGATATAACGGAAGTTGACCGACGAGGCCTCGGCAAGTTCTCTCACCTTCTCGGCAGACTTCACTTTGAGCTTTAACGTATCAAAATAGACCTTATTGGCTTGTTCACATCCAAGTTTTCTCAATTCTCTTTCAAGGACAGCAGCAGCCGCATGAACATTCGTGGCAATTCGCCGGAGTCCTTCCGGACCATGATACACGCCGTACATTCCGGCAATGTTCGCCAGCAAAGCCTGTGCCGTACAGATGTTGGAAGTAGCTTTTTCCCGCCGGATATGCTGCTCGCGGGTTTGAAGCGTCATTCGATACGCTTGATGACCGTGGGTGTCGACTGAGACGCCGATGATTCTTCCCGGCATGTAGCGTATGAATTCGTTTTTCGTCGCGAAGTATGCCGCATGAGGGCCGCCAAATCCGAGTGGAACGCCGAATCTCTGGCTGCTTCCGACAACAACGTCCGCACCGAATTCGCCCGGGGGGGTGAGGAGAACAAGGCTGAGCAAATCTGCAGCGACAATAACCAGAGATCCAGTTTGATGCGCATGCTGTATGAACTCCCGATAATCCAGAACTGCGCCGTCCTCGGCCGGATATTGAAGAAGCACTCCAAAAAAGGACGCATCAATCTGAACGCTCTCATGATTTCCGACGACGAGCTCGATGTTCAGCGGTTGTGCTCTGGTTCTCAAGACATCAATCGTCTGAGGGAAACATTTTTCGGAAACAAAAAATTTGTTGATCCCCTCGCCACCTTTGTTGACGATGTGGTGAGCCATGGACATGGCTTCAGTCGCCGCAGTGGCCTCGTCGAGCAACGATGCGTTGGCAACATCCATTTTTGTAAGATCCATGACCATTGTTTGGAAATTCAGCAGCCCTTCAAGTCTCCCCTGGGCAACTTCAGCCTGATACGGGGTGTATTGTGTGTACCATCCAGGGTTTTCGAGAATATTTCGCTGAATTACAGGAGGTGTAATCGTGTCATAATAGCCAAGGCCAATGTACGACTTGAAAACCTTGTTCTTCGTTGATGTAGCCCTTAAAAATTCGAGAAACCGCTGCTCACTGATCTCCGCAGGGAGATTGAGGGATTTCTTCAGGCGAATACTTGCGGGAATTGTTTCATCGATGAGGCTGTTCAGGGATTTCGCTCCAACGGCATCGAGCATATCCTGCATTTCAGCTGAGTTGGACCCCAGATGTCGTGATAAGAATTGTTCTTCCCGGATCATTGGATATCTGAATTTTTCGTCAGGGTTGATGAAATTTAAATATAACAAAAAAATATCCGACTTACGCCCTCTTTGATGAAGGAGGCGCAATCGGACATGCCAAGAATTACTTTACGATTATTTTGCGACGAGCTTTTTGTACGACTCGACGTCGAGTAGTCCGCTGAGTTGAGAAGGGTTTTCGATTCTTATCTTCAGCATCCAGCCTCTTTCATATGGTTCCTTGTTCACCACCTCTGGACTGTCCTGAACTTCCTTATTCAGTTCCACTACTTCTCCATTCACGGGCGCGTAAAGGTCTGAAACTGCTTTCACAGCCTCGATTGTTCCAAACGCCTTTCCCTGCTCAATGCCGGTGCCAATTTTCGGAAGTTCAACAAACACGATGTCTCCCAGCTCGCTTTGCGCATAATCCGTGATGCCAATCCAGCCAAACTCTGCGTCAACACGAATCCATTCATGGTCTTTTGTGTATTTTATGTTCTGCGGAAAATTCATGCTGCCCTCATTCTTGTCGTAGCCTGATCAGGTGGTCTAGTCTCGGAAGTCAAACGACTCCACGAATTTGGTGTCAAAATGCCCGCTGCGGAACTTTTCATCGCGCATCAGCTTCCTGTGAAACGGAATGGTTGTTTTGATGCCTTCAACGACAAACTCGTCAAGAGCATAGTACATTTTCGTGATAGCTTCGTCACGTGTAGCGCTCTTCACAATGAGTTTTGCCACGAGAGAATCGTAATACGGCGGTATATGGTAGCCGTCATACGCATGAGTATCCACCCGCACGCCAAACCCTCCCGGGAAATGGAACGTGTTAATTTTTCCCGGCGACGGCCGAAAATCGTAGTTGGGGTCCTCAGCATTTATCCGGCATTCGATGACATGCCACTGCGGCTTCGGCTTGGCTTTCTTTATCCTCTCTCCGGCTGCAACTTCAATCTGCATTTTCAAAAGGTCGACGCCATAAGCCTCTTCCGTCACAGGATGCTCAACCTGTATGCGCGTATTCATCTCCATGAAATAGAAGTTCTTGTGTTTGTCGAGCAAAAATTCGATCGTGCCTGCTCCAAGATAGTGCACACTCATCGCACCTTTCACCGCTGCAGCCCCCATGGCTTCTCTTAACTCGCTTGTGAGCGCAGGTGACGGGGATTCCTCGACAAGTTTCTGATGACGCCGCTGGATCGTGCAATCCCGCTCGCCAAAATGGACAACGGTTCCAAACCGGTCTCCCATAACCTGTATTTCGACGTGTCGTGGCTCTTCAACAAATTTCTCGATATACACTGACGCGTTCCCAAAGGCCGTTTCGGCTTCATGGCTTGCAGTGCGAAAGGCATTCTCCAGTTCGCTTTCCTCCGTGACATATCTCATCCCTCTTCCGCCGCCGCCAGCCGTCGCTTTGATGATAATTGGATAACTAACCTCACTCGCGATTCTCTTTGCTGTGTTGACATCTGTTATGACGCCATCGCTGCCCGGAACCACTGGCACACCGGCCTTACGCATGGTATCCTTCGCCAAAGACTTGTCACCCATAGCCGAAATCGCGTCGGGCCTCGGTCCAATAAAGGTCAGTCCGGATATCGCACAAATCTCTGAGAAACTTGCGTTTTCGGCAAGGAATCCATAGCCGGGATGCACGGCGTCGGCATTTGTCACTTCTGCTGCAGCCATCAGGCGGGGGATATTGAGATAGCTTTCTTTGCTCGGTGGAGGGCCGATGCAGACTGCTTCGTCGGCAAATTTGACGTGCAGAGAAAGCCGGTCTGCCTCGGAGTATACAGCGACGGTTTTCACACCTAACTCGCGACAGGCGCGAATAACTCTGAGCGCGATTTCACCACGGTTGGCTATGAGGATTTTTTTGAACAACGCGTGTTCCTGATTTCGACAGGCCGGGAAATCCCGTTAGGACTTCTCGACGTGGAAAAGGACCTGGTTGTATTCGACGGGCTTTCCGTTTTCGACGAGAATCTTTACGACCTTTCCGTCGACGTCGGATTCGATTTCGTTCATGAGCTTCATCGCCTCGACGATGCAGAGGACATCCCCTGATTTGATCGTCTGGCCAACCTCGACATAAGATTCGGCATCAGGCGCAGGGGCACGATAAAACGTGCCGACGATTGGCGAACGGATCTCGTGATAATGGACTTCTGGCTTGGGTTTGGCCTCGGAAGCAGGAGCCTCGAGCTGAGGTATCAGGCCGGAACTCGGAGTTGGCGGCAAAGGATACTGGCCTGGCATCGGAATGGGATAATTCACCATGGAATTTCGGTGTTTCGCAACCCTAATCTTCTTTCCTTCTTCCTCTATTTC
Source organism: Ignavibacteriales bacterium (assembly GCA_016193365.1). GTDB lineage: Bacteria > Bacteroidota > Ignavibacteria > UBA10030 > UBA10030 > JACQPT01. Next base: position 15,361 of record JACPSI010000096.1, on the reverse strand, counting down.
AATTTCGTCAACATCGCTGTTCTCCACGAGCCGAATGATCTTCTTAATGTATGATAGGTCCATTCTCTCTCCGAATTGGTAGCCTGGATTCCAACTTTGCCGAATCCTCTTATTCCTAGTTCTTTACTCTTTCCAGGTATTCCCCGGATCGCGTGTCGACCCGGATAACATCGCCCTCGTTGATAAAGAGGGGTACATTGACGAAAGCTCCAGTCTCGACCTTCGCAGGTTTAGTTGCACCCGTTGCAGTGTTCCCGCGAACTCCGGGCTCTGTCTCGACAACTTTGAGTTCAACGTTGAAAGGAATCTCAGCCCCAACAATATCATGGCCAACCAGCATCAATTCCACGGTTTCGCCCTCCTTAAGGAATTTTGCTCCTTCACCAAGAGCTTTCTCATCCACGGGCATTTGCTCATAGGATTCTTTGTCCATAAACTGCAAACTCTGTCCGTCGTGGTACAGGTACTGGAATTCTTTCTGCTCAACCCTCACCTCTTCGACCTCCTCGCCGGAGCGAAAACGGGTTTCCGTTACCCTTCCGCTTTTGAGGCTCCTGAGCTTGGCTTGAACAAAAGCCCTCAGGTTGCCGGGAGTTCTGTGGATGTATTCCTCAATCCTGTGTAATTCTCCATTAAACCGAATAATCATTCCAATACGAAAATCCGCCGTTGTCGCCATAAAAATGCAAAAAATCCTCTCTTTTTGACAAAAAATGACTCGTTTTTGATAAAAATGGGTGTAAAAGATAAGGAATGTTGCCGGTAATGTCAAGGAATGAAACCGAAACGTCGATGAGCGGAATACGGTCTCGTTGAGCTATTTGAACAGTTAATCGAGGCATGTAATCTCCCAGAACTCCTAAGATCGGGTCGAAAAGTTCATTCTCAAAGGGCGACTCTCAGCGGCGATGTTCATTCTTACATTGCGTTCATTCATCCATTTTTCCCCGCCCGAACGACTGATGAAAGCAGCGTAGAGTTCGGTCGGGCCAGCCCGCCTCGCGGTCTGGCGGGCGGGCATTAATCCACTACTCCATTAATCCAATAATCCACTAATCCATCTATAGACATCACCTCGTCCGTCTTCTTTCTTCTCTCCCCTTTTCAAGGTATATTCTGTCGCAAATTTTGGAAAAACAAGTGACTGGAGCTGATCGATGCTAAAGGATTTGAAAAAAATACAATATCAGGAGAACGTCCTTCAAACCATCGGACAAACGCCTCTTATCAAGCTTAACAAGATCGTAAGGAATTACAAACCGCTGGTTCTTGCCAAAGTAGAGACCTATAACCCTGGAGGTTCGGTCAAAGACCGGATCGGAATCGAGATCATTGAGGATGCGGAGCGCGAAGGCCGTTTGAAGCCAGGCGGAACGATCGTCGAAGCAACGTCGGGCAACACGGGCATGGGACTTGCAATCGCCGCAGCAGTGAAAGGATACAAATGCGTGTTTACGATGCCGGACAAGATGAGCATCGAAAAAATACTTTTACTGAGAGCGTTTGGAGCCGAAGTCATTGTGACACCTACCGCAGTGCCTCATGAATCCCCCGAGAGCTATACTGAAGTTGCCAAAAGAATTGTCCGCGAAACGCCGAATTCCATCCTCGCCAACCAGTATTACAACCCAAAGAACCCCGAGTCTCATTACAAAACTACAGGGCCGGAAATCTGGGAGCAAACGGGTGGCCAAATTGACTATTTCGTTTGCGGCATAGGAACGGGCGGGACGATTACCGGGGCCGGACGATACCTGAAAGAAAAGAATCCTGATATCAAAGTTATTGGCATCGACCCCAAAGGATCGATCTACAGAGAGTATTTCTACACGAAAAAATTTACTCCGATGTTCAAGATCTATAAAGTTGAAGGAATCGGACAGGATTACGTGCCCGGCGTTATGAATTTTCAGTATGTCGACGAAGTCATCGAAGTGACGGACAAGGAATCCTTTTTGACAGCCCGGCAGTTAACACGCGAGGAAGGCATTTTCGTCGGCGGGTCGGCCGGGACGGCAATGGCTGGAGCGCTTAAGGTGGCTGAACGCCTGAGCGAAAAGGACGTGATGGTCGTCCTTCTGCCGGACACGGGTGAGCGATACCTCAGCAAAATGTATAACGACGACTGGATGCGTGAAAACAGATACCTTGTCCCTGAAAAGATCACCATCCGCTTTATTCTGGAGGGGAAGAAAGCGGTCCCTCAACTCATTTCCATCGACCCCGTGGCGACTGTTCGTAAAGCGCTTGACCTTATCAGCCAGCATAATATCTCTCAGCTGCCCGTTATCGACAAGGGAAAAGCTGTCGGCAGCATAGAGGAAAGCGACCTGATGAGCGCCGTTCTGGCTAACCCGGCGCAGTTCGACGCTCCCGTCAGCTCCCTGATGAAATCTTCCTTTCCAAGCGTTCACATCGATGAACAGATTAATGCAGCAATTTCTCCGTTATCGAAAAAGCACGCCGCTGTTCTCGTGGAAGAGGAAGGAAAAATCGTCGGAATTCTCACGCGTTTTGATGTCATCGAGTACATGAGTCGTTGAACTGACAAAAGGAGTTCCTGAATGGGATTCTCAACCAAAGCAATCCACGCGGCCATTGAGCCGGACCCGAGTTACGGCTCCATCATGACGCCAATTCATCCGACCTCCACCTATGTTCAGCAGGAACTGGGTGTAAACAAGGGCTATGAATACGCAAGGGTTTCCAACCCGACGCGGACCGTGCTTGAGAAAAACATTGCTGCTCTTGAAGGAGGCAAGGAAGGGCTTGCGTTCGGCTCGGGGATGGCCGCTATCACGTCACTCTTTCACCTGCTGAAATCAGGCGACCACGTCGTGCTTTCCCGCAACGTGTATGGAGGAACATACCGGCTCGGGAAGCTCATCCTGAACAACTTTAACCTGGATTTCGAATTCGTGGACACGACAAATCTAGAAAACATCAGGAATAGCATCACGCCAAAAACAAAGATGGTCTTTATCGAGACACCGACGAATCCAACAATGGAGATCACTGACCTGCGCGGCGTGGCCAAAATCTGTAAGGCAAAAGGAATACTATCGATTTGCGACAATACGTTTGCGAGCCCTTTTTTGCAGAATCCCCTTGAATTCGGCATTGACGTGGTGATGCACAGCGCAACAAAATACCTCAACGGCCACAGCGATATGCTGGGCGGATTACTCGTTTTGAACGATGTCAAAACCGTAGAAGGGCTTCGTTTTGTCCAGAAATCGACCGGCGGGATTATGAGTCCATTTGAGGCCTGGCTTTGCCTTCGGGGCATCAAAACGCTTGCAGTCCGGATGGAACGCCACTGCTCGAATGCCATGGATGTAGCAGCGTACCTGTGGAAACACAAGAAAGTGAAAAAAGTGAACTATCCGGGGCTTCTTTCCCATCCACAGCATAGGTTGGCGCAGAAACAAATGCACGGGTTTGGCGGTATGATTTCGTTCGACCTCGGGAGTCTCGACAATGCGAAGAAGTTTCTTAAACGTGTCAGCCTTTGTGCTCTTGCGGAAAGCCTTGGCGGGGTTGAAACACTGATCTCCCACCCGGCAACAATGACGCACGCATCAGTTCCTCCAGAGGAGCGAAAGCGCATCGGTGTGGTGGACGGGCTGGTGCGAATATCCGTGGGGATAGAAGATGTGGAAGATATTATTGCCGACCTGAAACAGGCGTTGGCATCACTCTAGGACTTCAGAAGTTTTTCTCGCTTCATCATGAACTTCGGAAGTCTACATCGAAATATTAACTTGCTCCAGGACTTCAGAAGTTTCTCTCGCTCCATCATGAACTTCGGAAGTCTCTCCCGTCAATCATTATTTGTCACCGGATTTAATCTCCGACGAACTTAAACGATGGCGCGTCGACTTATTAGATTTGATCTGGGGGAGTCTTACCACATTTACAATCGCGGGAACGACAAACAACCGATCTTTATTGAGACGGAAAACTACAAATTCTTCCTCAAGAAGTTGATAAGTTACTTACCAAAGAGCACAATTGAGGTGATGGCCTATGTTCTGATGCCCAATCACTATCACCTTTTGATCAGGCTCGTAAAACCCCTTGATGTCTCAAAAACACTCAAGAACTTTTCGATTTCATTTGTGAAGGCTATGAACAACAGGTATGCGAAAGTCGGCCACTTGTTTCAGGGTGAGTTTAAAGCAAAACATGTGAATTCGACAGAATATCTGCTTCACCTTTCCCGATACATCCACATGAATCCTGTATTTGCAAAACTGGTGGCGACACCCGATAAGTGGAAGTTTTCTAGTTATATCGATTACTTTGAGCCCAGAACAAACACGATAACAAACACAGACTTCATTCTATCACATTTTCGAAAAGCAAAAGAATACCGCGAATTTGTCGAAATCATTACTGGCTTAGATTATGACGAAATCGATAAATCGCTTTAGAAGGGACTTCGGAAGTTTACCATGTTTTGTCAACGAACTTCAGAAGTCTAACAAGAACCATGTAGACTTCCCAAATTCAAGAAAAGGCTTCGGAAAATTTCTGAAGTCCCTTCCTTCATATGTCATTCTCCTTCTTTCTTTGCTCCCTTATCCAATGAATGCCCAATTGCTTCCTGTCGACTCCGCCTGGGTTGAGCAAACACTCGGTCAAATGACTCTCGACGAAAAAATCGGGCAATTGATCATGCCGGCGCACTTGGAAATCACTCAGTCGCTTGAATGGGTTCGCCTACTGAAGGTCGGTGGATTTTGGTTCGGCAAGGCAGAAGCAAAAACCATCGCGACAGAACTGAACGAGTTGCAGAAAGCTTCGAAAGTGCCTTTGTTGATCGCGGCCGATTTTGAGAAAGGCGCCGGGACCCATGTTGACGGCGCAACCGATTTGCCCATCAACATGGCGCTGGGAGCTTCGCGAAACTCCGACCTTGTGTACCGGGCTGCAAAACTGACGGCAAAAGAAGCGCTCGCTCTCGGCGTGCATGTGACGTTTGCGCCCGTCCTCGATGTCAATAACAATCCGAAAAACCCCATCATCAACATCAGGTCGTTCGGAGAAGATCCAAAACTTGTTGCCGAATTGAGCCTTGCTGCAATACGGGGATATGAAGAAAACGGGCTCCTTGCGACCGCTAAACACTTTCCGGGCCACGGGAACACTTCAGTCGATTCGCACTCCAAACTCGGGATGATCGAAAGCGGGGCAGCCGACTTTGAATCGGTTGAGTTGCTTCCCTACAAGGAGGCGCTGAAGAAGACTCAAGTCTCCGCTGTCATGACAGCACACCTCTGGGTGCGCCCGATCGATTTCGATACCATTCCTGCAACGCTGTCGTCAAACACTATCGGTCAACTCTTAAGGAACCGCCTCCAGTATACCGGTATTGTGTTCACCGATGCCATGGTCATGGGAGGAATTACGTCGCTCTACTCGTTGGCTGATGCTTCGGTAAAGACAATACACGCCGGTTGCGATATCATTCTTTGGCCCGGTAATCCTGCGACTTCAATTGAGGCCGTCAAGAATGCCGTGGCTGCCGGATTCATTTCTGAAGAAAGAATCAACCAGTCAGTCAAAAGAATTCTTCGTGCAAAAACTCAGGTTGGCCTCCACAATAACCGAATCGTCGACACGGAGAAGATCGGACAACATTTAGGAACAGAAGAGAACTACAAAGAGGCTAAAAGCATTGCCGTGCAGTGTTTGACGCTTGTCAGGGATGACTTGCAATTGCTTCCTCTCAGCCCTTCGAAGAAAGTACTTGTTCTCACCATGAGTACGAGAACACGGAATGCCGCGATGTCCCGAACGCTCGTCTCGTTTCCCGCCGACATGAAAAGGCAGAATACTTCGGTTGATACACTGGTTCTGTCTGAATCACTTTCGCCAATTGAAGTGAAGGATGCTGTTGAACTGGCCCGAAATGCAGACGTCGTTGTGTTGGCGGCCTTCGTCCGGATTGTCATTGGGGGTGGAACAGTCGAACTCCCGGAAAGTCACAAGGGCCTGGTGGAAAGCATTTTGAAAGTAAACCCGAAAACAGTCCTTGTTGCTTTTGGCAACCCGTATATCGGCGGGTCCTTTCCCCAGCTTTCGACGTATATCTGTGCCTATGACAACGCAAGAGTACTGCAGGATGTCGTTGCAGAGGCCTTGTACGGAAATGTGAAGTTTACAGGTAAGCTACCGGTGACAATCTCCGAAAAAATGAGATTCGGAGACGGCATCATGACAAAATAGCTTGACGTGTTTAGTACAGCAGATACTTTTTTCGGACTGCTGAGAATTTTTCCAATTCTTCCTTCCATGATTCAGCAACGATTGCTGGATCAACTCCCGCATCGATGCTCTGACGCAGCCTGGCCGTTCCGGCCAAACGTTCCAAACCATTCCTCCATTGGAAGCTCTTTGGGTAGAGTTTTTTCGCGGACGCCAGAATATGGACGGCAGTTTTCACGGGTTCATACTTTTCCCGGTCCCACACGTTAACAAACACTCCTCCGCACTTCAAGCCTTTATGCTTTGGATTACTGGTAACATGAGGTATTTCACGCGGCGTGAAGTCCGTCGGTTCAAACGTAACTCCCGATAAGCTGAAAGAGTTGAGCGTTTGCGCCCATTCTTTGCCGTCGATGTACGGCGCGCCAAGAAATTCAAAGGGCCGTTCGGTTCCCCTGCCCTCAGAGATATTGGTGCCTTCAATGAGGCATGTCCCCGGATATACGGTGGCCGTTTTCAGCGTTGCCATGTTCGGCGAAGGCCTGACCCACGTAAGTCCCGTGGCGTCAAACCACATTTCTCTCCTCCATCCATCCATCTTTACCACCTTGAGGTCCGCCTTTACTCCATTCTTCAACCAGCCTAGCTCATTGTACAGGGTTGCCAGCTCGCCGATCGTCATGGCGTGCGCAATTGGGATAGGATGTAAACCCACAAACGAACGGAATGAATCAGCGAGAACAAAACCTTCCACCAATGTTCCGCGGATCGGATTAGGCCGGTCCAGCACGACGTAGGGGATCCCCTTTTCTGCCGCCGCCTCCATGCCGAGCGACATCGTGCTTTCAAAAGTATAAAACCGCGCGCCCACATCCTGAATGTCGAAAACAAGAACGTCTACATCCTGGAGCATGTCCGGCGTGGGTTTGTTGATCTTACCATACAGAGAATAGACGTGGAGGCCTGTCTTTGCATCAGTACCGTGCTGGATGGACTTTCCGTCGGGGGCATCTCCCCGGATGCCATGTTCGGGGCCAAACAAGACGATAAGTTTTGTCTTCGTGTTTTCATACAAAGCATCGGCGAGATGTTTTCCGTTGGATAGCAAAGCCGAATGGTTGGTGATCAAGCCAAGTCGTTTTTCTTCAACAAGGTCGAAGTGTTTTTCAAAGAGCAAGTCCGCTCCTGTTTTGACCTGGGAAAAAGCGGCAGAAAACGAAAAAGTATAAACCAGGAAAAATTTCAGCGCATTCGGCCTCATCTTTGTTCCGTCTTTCAATCTTTCATATTTGAGCGTCATATCTTTCTTCCTTAAAGATGCGCTTTTGCGATCGTCCAGCCGGCAATCGTCATTCCATCCCAAACGACACCGGAAATAATCCTGGCGTCAACTTCATCCGGAGTGAGTATGAATTTCTCGAATTCCTCTGTTTCATCCGGCTGCGACTGTCCAGGAGAGAAATTCCGTGCGATATAGACCCGACACATCTCGTCCGTCACACCGTTAAACGGATTAAACTCGCCTACCAAACGCCAATCCCTAGCGATATAGCCGGCTTCTTCCTCAAGCTCTCTCACGGCAGTCTTGTCGTAGGACCAGCCGTCTTTCACGCCACCGCACGGAAATTCCAAGCTTTCCCGCTGGCCCAAATATCGGTATTGGTTTACCATCACGACACGTCCGTCGTTCAGGACGGGAACGATAAGGCTCGCCCCGTTCGTATGAACGTAATGGTATTCGCCTTTCTTGCCGCCCGGCAGCTCGACTTCATCTTTCCCGTAACTCCACCAGGGGTTTTTCAGGACTTCTGTACCTGCAAGTTTTTTCCACTTCTGCAAAGCCATTTAGCGAACTCTCGCCGATTACACTAAATCACTTTCAGAGAAAAAAAAGGCAACTTCGATTCTTCCATTCTCCGGTGAATCCGAACCATGGACGATGTTCTCCCCTTTGTTATCAGCAAAGAGTTTTCTGATGGTGCCTGGCTCTGCATCCTTGGGGTCGGTTGCACCGATGAGTTTCCGGAAGTCAGCAACCGCGTTCTCTTTCTCCAGGGCAATTGGTACGCATGGTCCGCTTGACATAAACTCGACAAGCCCATCGTAAAATGGCCTCCCTCTGTGGACGGCATAGAAGGCGCCCGCAGTTTGAGGCGTGAGTCGCATTTGTCTAAAACCAAGCACTCTGAAACCGGCTTTTTGAATGCGTGAGAGAACCTCTCCCTGAAGATTCTTTCGCACACAATCCGGCTTGAGAATTGCCAGTGTTCGTTCTACAGCCATGGAAGTTCCTTGTTATTATCTGACATCAGATGTGAATGACAATCAAAAGCAGAATTGTGCCGCCTACTGCGTTCGTTGCTGACTCCACCACCGCTCCATCACCTCATTGGCATCAGTTTTTGCTCCTTTTTGTTTCCACTTGTCAAAAAAACTGACATCGGAGCTGTCGGGCGGCGGGTTGGGCATGTCGACCTGGACTCTCAGCGGCATCGGCATTGAATCGCCGAGAATCAATGCCTCACCCTGGCGCAACAACGGGATTACGCTATCGAGCCCGCTGAAAGAATCGGGTACAAGCCGTCGTATATAACTCTGGTCGATCGGGTTCAACAATCGAAGGATGACAAAATTGTTGCATTGTGAGAGGATTGTCTCCGAAATCTCGGACGGCCTTTGACTGACAATCATGCAGCTCACGCCGTATTTGCGTCCTTCTTTCGCGATCCGTTCCACGATTCTCCGCGCAGCCGTCGCACCACGGTCGCTTGAGGACAAATAGTTATGCGCTTCTTCAAACACAAGGAGGATCGGAAGTTCCCGACGGTTGGGGTTCCAGAAGTTGAAGTCAAAAGAAATCCGCGCAACAAGAGCCACCACGGTTTTCACAATGTCGAACGGAATGCCGCTCATGTCCATGATCGTTATTTTCGATTTTCCTGTCAGCCCGAATATCATCATCATGAGGGCCTTGGCCGACTCGGAATCTGCCATGATCTTCGGCTTGAACATGAACGCATACCGTGGATCAGTCAATTTGCTGTTGAGTCGTACCAACAGGCGCGTGAACTTGCCAAAGTACGGGCCTTCCTTGGATCCGCCTGTGCCGACAGTTTTCTCGGAATCGAGAAACTGAATCCGCGCACGAACTTCGCTGAAATCGAAATACACTGGAGAATCAATGGTAATCATTTCTGCGAGCCGCTGATTCTTGACTTTCTTGTTGAGCAAAATGAGGTCCTGAAGCATCGAAACATGGAGCGCGGCGTTCTCATCCGTCGGGTCGACAAACATTTCCTGCACTTCCTCGAAATTCATAAGCCAGTATGGAAGCTCAAGCTCGGCAAGGTCGAAATACTGGGAGCCTTCGGGGAAGGCTTTTTTGTATTCATTGTGAATGTCGATCAGGACAATGTTTGTGTCCGGTAACGCAACGACTTTCTGAAGAATGGAAGAAACCGTGCAGGATTTCCCGGCGCCGCTCGAGCCGAGCACAGCGATGTGTTTGCCGAAAAACCTGTTTGGGTCTAGATAGGCTTTCTGGTCTTCAAACATGGAGAGTTTGCCGACCGAAAAGTTAAATTTCTGATAAACAGAAAAGGCTACTTTCAGGTCTTTGTCTTCCAGGAGGTAGACCACGGTTTCCGCTGTCGGCAGGACGGAAACGCCGGTCTCATATCTGCCCTCCTTCATGGTGCCGATTGGGGTTACCGTCATGATGTAACGCTGGGCCGTCTGACCGTTGGATGAAAAATCTGTTTTTCTAAATTCTGAAACTATGCCGATCAAGAAATTCTTGCCGACCGGAACGAGGATGTAGCTCCCCAGCTGGCCGATGAAGTAGGTTTTATCTCCGATCTTTTTTGACAGGTTCGTTATGGTTTCGTCAATGTGAACCGTCAGCGACGAGCCTGAAACTTCCCGAACCAGTCCAATTCTTTTTTCTTCCCACATAGGGTTTATTTTTTCCTCCGAATGTTCGACTTGTTTTTGGGAGGCCTTTTTGTGGGGACAGTTTTGGAGGGCTTCGCTACGGCAGACTTTCCTTTCGCTTCTTTTCCATGAGATTTCAGGACTCTTTCAAGAGTCTCCCCGATGAGCGCAGGGCTTTCGGCGACGATAATTCCCGCCTCCCTCATGGCTTTGATTTTTTCATCGGCAGTTCCTTTTCCTCCAGAAATGATCGCGCCAGCATGACCCATCCGCCTGCCGGGAGGAGCAGTCTTTCCTGCGATAAAGCCAACCACAGGTTTTTTGACGTGCTTTTTGATATACTCCGCAGCCTCTTCTTCGGCCGTTCCGCCGATTTCACCGATCATGATGATGGCATCCGTCCCGCCGTCTTCATGAAACAATTTTATCGCATCGATAAATCTTGTTCCGATCACAGGATCTCCGCCGATGCCCACACAGGTTGACTGTCCAATGCCACGCTCCGTCAATTGCCAGACCGCTTCGTAGGTCAGGGTCCCGCTACGGGAAATCAAACCCACGCGCCCTTCCTTATGGATGAAGCCCGGCATGATTCCCACTTTACATTCTCCAGGAGTAATGATGCCCGGGCAATTCGGGCCGATCATCCTGACATTTTTTGCACGAAGGTACTCATACACTTTGATCATGTCGCTTGCGGGGATCCCCTCTGTGATGGTCACCACAAGTCTGATACCGGCGTCGGCCGCTTCCATGATGGCATCTGCTGCGAAACCGGCAGGCACAAAAATCACTGAGGTGTTTGCGCCTTCCTGCTGAACAGCCTCAGCTACAGTATTGAAGACCGGAACCTCTCGTGCAAACTGGTCTTTCTCGTTTCCTTTATAACTCGTTCCCCCTTTTCCCGGAGTTACGCCTGCCGCGACGTTTGTCCCGTACTCGATCATTTGCTGCGTGTGGAATGTCCCTTCGCCGCCGGTAACTCCTTGCACAACAAGCCTCGTTGATTTGTCGACCAATATGCTCATGAGATTTATTCCTGGAGGGTCGTTCCGTTCAAAAGGAGAAAATGCTACACGTTTGTTTCAAGAAAGTCCGCTACTTTCAGGACAGTTGCCTCATCGAAGTGTTTTCCGAGCACCTGCAAACCAATCGGCAGTCCCTGTTTGTCGTTTCCGCATGGGACGCTTATCCCGGGAATTCCCGCGAGGTTTGCTGAGGTCGTGTAGATATCGGAAAGGTACATCTGCAGGGGGTCGTCGGCTTTTTCCCCGGCCCGAAAGGCGGTAGTCGGAGACGTCGGCGTGATGAGAACATCAACTTTCTCAAAAGCCCTGTGAAAGTCGTCGTATATCAACCGGCGCACGATTTGCCCTTTTTTATAATACGCATCGTAATAACCTGCGGAGAGCACATATGTTCCCAGCATGATACGCCTTTTGACCTCAGCGCCAAATCCATTCGTCCGGGATTCAACGTACATTTCCATCAAATCCTCAGGATTCTGTGACCTGTAGCCGTAACGAGCGCCGTCGTAACGAGCTAAATTGGACGAAGCCTCTGCTGTCGCAAGGATGTAATACGTCGCGATGCAATAGTCGGTTGACGGAAGTGAGACTTCCACGACGTTTGCCCCGTTTTTCCGCAAGGATTCGATTTTTCTTTCGACGGCCTCTCGAATCTCCGTGTTGAGGGCACTGCCATAATACTCCTTGGGCAAGCCGACTCGTAGGCCCTGAATGTCTTTCGTCAATGACGAAACGTAATCGGGAACTGGAACAACAGCGCTTGTTGAATCATTCTCATCGTGACCCGCGATAACCTTTAAGACCGCTGCAACATCTTTCACACATACACCGAAAGGCCCAATACAATCAAGGGACGAGGCAAACGCCACCAGGCCATAGCGTGACACCCTTCCATACGTCGGCTTCATTCCCACGACTCCCGTCAATGCCGCAGGCTGCCGGATTGACCCACCCGTATCCGAGCCGAGTGATGTTGTGGACATCCCCGCCCTTACAGCCACCGCCGACCCGCCGCTGGAACCGCCGGGAATTCGAGCCCCATCCTGTGGAAGTTTCACTCTTCCGAAGGCAGAGTTTTCCGTCGAAGAACCCATGGCGAATTCGTCCATGTTGCATTTACCGATGATCACAGCATCCGCGGCCTTCAGCCTTGAAACCGCAGTGGCGTCGTACAGAGAAACAAAGTTTTCGAGAATTCTTGAACCGCACGTCACGCGTTCGTCCTTGACACAAATAACGTCTTTGACCGAAACCACCATTCCCGCCAGGGGTCCGGCCTTTCCCGATTTGAGTTTCTTGTCAATAGCAACAGCATTCAGCCGGGCTTTCTCGGCAAAAACAGACAGGAAAGTGTTCAGATGCTTGCCGTTGTCGATCGCGGCGAGGTACGTCTGGGCGATCTTTTCGCACGACGTTGTGCCTGCGGATAATTCCTGGCGCAGAATATCGAATGATTTCATGATGCGGTTTTGAACGCTGGCGCGTGAGGGGACAACCGCGGGGACGGCTCGGTCAGTTCGGGAGTAACCTCCGGCAAATGGTTACGAGCCCGTTTTGTCGTCTATCTGCTTCGTTTCTTTTTCTATTTCTTCCTGGATGTCTTTCGATGCTTTTCGAAACTCCCGGACACCTTTGCCGAGTCCTTGCATGAATTCAGGGATTTTCTTTGCACCGAACAGGATCAGAATCACCACCGCGATGAGAATAATTTCCGGAGCGCCGAGACTACCCATGGAGTTGCCCTTTCAAGTAAGTACCAATTGTTGAATCAGACTCTCGACAACGGAATCGAAGATTTTTCTTCCGTCGGTGTGGCCTAGCGCCGGGTCGGACGCCCGTTCCGGGTGCGGCATCATCCCCAACACGTTCCCCGTTTCATTGATGACGCCCGCGATGTTCGACACTGCGCCGTTGGGGTTTGCAGCTTCCGATATCCGGCCCGCCTCATCACAATAGCGAAAAACGATTTGTCGCTTGTCCTCAAGACGTTTGAGCGAATCACTTTCAACGAAATAATTGCCGTCGCCGTGGGCGATAGGAATTTCAAGAACCTCGCCGCGTCGGGCTTTCGAGGTAAAGCGTGTGTCCTCATTCTCCACGCGAACACGAACATACGTGCAGACAAATTTGAGGCTAGCATTCCTCAGCAAAACCCCGGGAAGTAAGCCCGCTTCGGTGAGAATCTGGAAACCATTGCAGATGCCTAATACTGTCCCTCCGTTATTCGCGAAGTGAACGACGTCTTTCATAATGGGCGAGAAACGCGCAATCGCACCGCAACGAAGGTAATCCCCGTAGGAAAATCCTCCCGGCAAAATGACAACGTCCACATCCCCCAACGATCCATCTTTATGCCAGATAAATCGTGCATCCTGCTGAAGAATAGTGCCGGCGACGTGGTGAGCATCGTGGTCGCAATTGGAACCCGGGAACACCACAATGCCAAATTTCAGCCTCGGAGTGTGATTCATGTGGCTTTGTGATTCTCGACAGTAAAACTGAAATCTTCCATGATGGGATTGGCGAGGAGCTTTTCACAGACTTCTTTTGTGATTCGTTCTGCCTCGACCTTATTATCAGTCTGAACGTTCAATTCAATAAATTTTCCAATCCTCACGTCGTTCACTTTCTCGTACCCGAGAGAATGTACGCCCTGCTCAACGGCTTTTCCCTGAGGATCCAGGATCGATTTTCGTAAGGTCACAACTATTTTGGATTGGAACACGGTTGTTCTGTTCGTTAGATATCGATGCTGGAAACTTCGCTTTCTTCTTCAGCGTCCTTGTCGAGGTGCAGCGCCCAATTCTTCAGCGTCATAACAAGCGAACGCACTATCCCAAAGAGGATCATGACCATGAGGACAAGGAACAAATATCGTCCGAGAGAGACTATAACAGCCAGCCCCGCCAGCGTAAAACCGAGAGCCTTCCACGGATGCGCTTTGAGTTCACGTCTGGTAAACTTCGGAAACGTGTCATATGTAACTTTGCTGACCATCAGCAGCGATAGCCCCGCCACCAGTGGCGCCAATGCCTGGCTCTGCCACCCGCTCAACCCGTAGCCCTGTGTGTAATATTCAAGCAGGAACGCACAAATCGTTATTGCTTGAAACGGGATGGGAAGACCCTTGAAGTGATCCTTGTCGAAGCCGACGAGCTGGACATTGAAACGAGCCAGCCGGACCGCTCCAAACACGAGCGGCATCGAGCTGATGATGACACCCCAGTTGTCCATGGTATTGAGGTGAGCCTGGTAGACCATAAACGAAGGTGCGGCGCCGAAGGAGACGACATCAGCAAGTGAATCCAGTTCCACACCGAATTGACTCGAAGACCTTGTTATGCGCGCAACGATGCCGTCAAACGAATCGAAAACGGCGGCAAGAATAATGAACCACACAGCCATCTCGATTCTCCCCTGGCTGGTATAGAGGATAGCCAGGAAACCGCAGAAGACATTCAGTACTGTGAATAAACTCGGGACAACAGCTCGCGTAATCTTCATTCTATGGAGGGCTCCTTAGAGGTTATGGTACATTACCCGAATTCCGCCAGGATAGTTTCTCCGGCAACTGCAGCATCGCCGACCTTGACCTTGACGACCGCTGTTTTTGGGATAAACACATCAACACGCGAACCAAACTTGATCATGCCAAACCGTTCCCCCATGGTGACCTTGTCTCCTGCCCGTAAGGTACAAACAATTCTCCTTGCAACAAAGCCCGCAATTTGTTTCAAAAGAAGTTTTCCCCTGGCGCTCTCGATGCCAATAGCATTTTGCTCGTTTTTTTCGGACGCCTTGTCCTCGAACGCCGCAAAATATTCCCCTTTGTTATACCGCACGTGCTTGACCGTCCCGCTCACGGGGTTACGATTGACGTGGACATTCAAAGGCGACATAAAAATGCTTATCTGGATCGCTTCCGATTTGAGAAATTCGGACTCTTGAACGGACTTTATGACTATGATCTTTCCGTCGGCAGGAGAGACAATGAGCTGGTCGCCGGCAGGCGGCGTGCGGTCGGGGTCCTGGAAAAAATTCAGCGAGAAGCCAAAAACTACAACGGAAAGTGTTACGAGAGAATACCGCAGAAACTTTGGTTCAACAAACAGGAAAGAAACAATCGTCAGGACAAAACAAACGGCTGCAATCGTAAAAAACACATCGTAGCCGTATTTTGTAATCAT
>JACPSI010000081.1 GCA_016193365.1 Ignavibacteriales bacterium | reverse complement strand
GATAGGTATCGGAAATAAACTCAAGCCTCTTGAGAGCCTCTGTTCGAAGCTGGTCGGGGCCGGAAACAACAATCCACGCCAACTTCATCTGTGGCAGGCCGAGGAGCTTTGAAATGCCCCCGAGCGTGAACGTCAAAACTACATCGGTGTATGCAAAAGTTTCAACTCGATGGTGATTCGCTCCGAAGCCATATTCGGAAAACACTTCGTCGGCTATAATGGCAAGATTCTTTTTCTGTGCTACGTCAACGATCAGTTTCTCCTCTTCGAGCTTCACAAAAGACCCTGTGGGATTATTCGGATGCACGAGTATCAATGCTTTTGAAACTGCCGTCCCAAGCGAAGCGGCGTCAATGTGCCATTCTCCGTCGTACGAAAGGCGATACGGCGTCATTTCTACATCGTTCAATTGGCAAAGATCGTCGAACAAGGGATAGCTTGGCTGAGGAACGAGGACGGAGTCCCCGGGATTGCACAGAAGTCTGAGCAAGAAAGAGTAGGCTTCGCTTGTGCTTGCGGTGAGGATGACGTGTTCAGGGTCGAGCCGAAAGTTTTTACGGAGGTAAAATTCGCAGACTGCCTCCCGGGCAGCGAGCAATCCTTTCGGGTCGGGGTCATATCGTAGAGAGCGCTCGTCGGCAATAGTGGCAAGCAGACCCGAAGAATCATAACGGAAGCCGCATTTTGTCGGGTTTGATTCCGTAAGGTCGACAATCGGATCGTTTCGCTTATGTTTTTGCTCGAGAAGCTGAGTCAGCCGGTTGGGAAGGAAATTCCAATTGGTGCGGGAGGAAAACATAGTTAATGGTGAGTAGTTAATGGTTAATTGGTTGATTCGGCCAAGGTGAAATTAACAGACCAATTAACCAATCACCAATTAACCAAAACTACGCTTCAACAAGTTCCGCTTTTTTTCTCGACATCCTGTTCCGCTCGTTATGGTCCAGGTATTTTTTCCTCAAGCGAATGGACTTTGGCGTGACTTCAACGTACTCGTCGTCGCCAATCCATTCGATCGCCTGTTCGAGCGTCAGGATGTGTGGTGGTTCGAGTCGGACGGCTTCATCGGCGCCGGAAGCACGCATGTTCGTCAAATGTTTTGTCTTGCAGACATTGACGACCATATCCTGTTCCCGGGAATTTTCTCCCACGATCATCCCCGCATAGACGCGTGTGCCGGGTTCAACAAAGAACGTCGAGCGTTCCTGAAGTTTCCACATGGCATAGGCAACGGCTGTGCCGTCTTCGAGGACCACAAGCGCCCCGCGTGTTCTGTGGGAAAGCTCACCCTTGAAGGGTTCGTACCCGTGGAAGTTGTGATGCAGGATTCCGGTGCCTTTTGTTTGCGTCATAAACTCTGAGCGGAAGCCAATGAGTCCTCGCGCAGGCACGGTGAATTCCAGCCGCGTATTTCCCTGGACTTGCATCATGTTCTTGAGCTCGCCCTTTCTCTGGCCAAGGTTTTCCATCACGGCGCCCACAAACTCATCGGGGACGTCAATGATGACATGTTCCATGGGTTCGGAAAGCACGTCGGCGATTCGTTTGTAAATAACTTCGGGGCGCGAGACCTGGAATTCGTATCCCTCGCGCCGCATGGTTTCGATAAGAATGGCGAGATGGAGCTCTCCCCGTCCGCTCACTTTAAACACGTCGGGAGAATCTGTAAGCTCAACCCGCAAACTGACGTTCGACCTGAGCTCCCGGGCGAGGCGTTCACCCAGATGCCTCGTCGTGACGTACTTTCCCTCCTGGCCTGCTAGCGGGGAGTTGTTGACGATGAAGTTCATGGAGAGCGTTGGCTCTTCAATCGAAACGAACGGGAGCGGCCGAGCGTCGGAGGCGTCGGCGATGGTCTCGCCGATGTCGACGTCTTCCATTCCTGCAAGCGCAATGATGTCTCCGGCACTTGCTTCACTGACCTCGAGCCGCTTTAATCCGTGGAAGGTGTAGATTTTCGTCACACGCGCGTCCTCGACAGCGCCGTCACGGTGGACAATCTTCATGGGGGAATTCAACCGTATTGTTCCCCGTAAAATTCTGCCGATGCCGAGCCTTCCCAGGTAGTCGTTATAGTCAATCGTCGTGACGAGCATCTGGAACGGTAAATCCTTTTCTCCCGGCGGAGGTGGCACCCTGTTGACAATGGCCTCAAACAACGGTTCGAGGTTCGATCCTTCGTCCTCAAGCTCTGTTTTTGCGATTCCCTGTTTGGCGATGGAATACACGGAAGGGAAATCAAGCTGCTTTTCGTTTGCTCCGAGGGAAAGAAACAGCTCGAAAATCTCGTCCAGCACTTCGTGCGGGCGGGCGTCTTTACGGTCGATTTTATTAATAACGACGATGGGCTGGAGGCTTAATTCAAGAGATTTCTTTAGAACGAATTTTGTTCCGGGCAGCGGGCCTTCAGCGGCGTCGACCAACAACAGCACGCCGTCCACCATTCTCAGCGTTCGTTCGACCTCGCCGGAGAAATCCGAGTGGCCTGGCGTATCAACAATGTTGATCTTGATTTCTTCTGTGCTCTTTGGCGATTTATAAATGACTGCAGTATTTTTTGCCAGAATGGTAATCCCGCGTTCGCGCTCGAGCTCGTTGGAGTCCATCACGCGTGTGACGACCTCCTGGTTTGCTCGGAATGTCCCCGTCTGTCGAAGCATATGGTCGACGAGCGTTGTTTTGCCGTGGTCAACGTGGGCAATAATGGCGATGTTTCTTATATCTTCGCGTTGTTTCATCTTTATTTTATCAGGACCCGCAGGGTAGAGGCCCCAAAGCTGCATTTTTCGAGAAAAAAAATGCCTCAGCCGGACTCTCTGAGGCAATACAAGATACGCAATTTCCCGCTCAAAACAAAAACAGGCTGATTCCACGTTGGAACCAGCCTGTTTCAGGAAAGACTCGTCTAGATGATAAACATTACTCCAACGCTTGCGGAGTTATACTTCGACCAGTTGTAATCGGCATTGATGTTGACGATGAGAACTTTGATGCTCACGCCGGCTGTGATGCGCGTTTTGTTCTCGCCCGTAAGTTCAAATTCTACTCTTTCGGTTTGCGGTCCCGTCGGTGCGTCGACGATAAAATCATAGGTAAATGTCATCGAAGAGGACTCAACCATGAATCCCGCATACGGTGTCAGGTTCAGGAATCCCCAGCCAAGACGCTTGCTTGCATTCACGCCGAACGCCGTAGCTTTTGTCTTGAACACTGTTCCAGCTTCAAGTGTTTGGGTAAAGAAGCTCGCCGAGACATCCAGAGGAAGGATATCGCCAAACCAAACGCCCGGATTATGCTGAATACCGAAGCCGAAATACTTGACCTTTCCGAAATCTTCCACATCGATATCAGGAAGGTAACGGAACGTGAACTGCGAGCCAAAGAATGTGCCTATCGTCAACTGTGGAGCAACAAGAGGTATGGCCTTGGCATCTTCCAGGTAGCCTGTGACGCCAAGTGCGATCAGGCTCGAAGGAACATCGATTGTTCTTTGCTGACCGCCCACATTGACAGTAAAAGTTTTTCCGTTAAAGAATGCTTTCACCGTGTCCTGGTTGCTGCCGATGATCGTCGGCCCGGAAATCCCCACTTCAAAATTCACGCTCCGAATCTGGTTGATGATTTGCCTCCGTGCGCTGTCGCGCTGGGCTTGCGGAAGGCTGTTATAATTCGGGTCGTTGATGTTAGCGGTCATTCTAAAGGCTTCTGTCGAATCGAAACGAAAGAAACCGGATGCTCCAAACGTTTTGTGCTCATCCTTAAAGAATGTGCCCATTCCAACGACTCCAAATTCGAGGTCAATGCCAAACATGGACCCGCGCGGAGCTCTGTGGAACCAGCCGGAATTCAGGTTTGCGCCAAAACCGGATACGATTGGCGAAACATACGACTGAGCGGCGTCTCTTGAAAGATCCTTCAGCGTATTTTCCAGACTTTTTTCTTCTTCTGTGGATTGCTGGGCGTTCAACACCGAGACAGCCCCGAAAAGTAGGGTCACCAACGCAAAAATCGCAAAACGCTTCATAGAATGCCTCCCAAAATGTTTGTCGAGTTAACCTGGCGGGGACGGGGAATGAATGATAGCTTGAAAATTTGTCAGATGCAAGAATTTCGCGACGTTGTCATCAAAATGTGTGCGCGGCGTCAAGAGCAAGTGGCCCAATTTCTGTAGGACAACCCCTACTTTTGCCTGCCGAAGTACGAGGAAAAAACCTTCCCAATGTCGTCGAGGTCTTTCTTCAGCGAAAAGCGCACAGCATCCCCAAATGTATTAAGAACAATCAATGCGTTCACGTTTGCGTCATAGCCTGAGGCTTTCGACAACCTGTTCCACAAACCCTTGTTCACTTTTGAGATCTCCTTGTACAGGTCTGTCAGCTTCTCCATGCTCCAGTCTGCAGTTTCACCGCGGCGGAAACGAAAATACTGAGCGACAAGATACATCGAGATTGAACGGTACACACTTTCAATAGCGCTTGCAAAGGGCAAATGGAACCGAACCATGGGCCGAAGATTATCAAGGATCGGACAATTGCTTGTCACCATATAGATCCCCATGACGGAGCCGAGGCCGTCCTGAACGGAAGTTTCCTGCGCATAGGTTCGTTCGGGAGCTTCAACCACCACCCAGGTTTTGTCGTGAGAGGTCGAAAACTTAAACTCCTCGACTAAGTGGGAGAGGTTCAACGCCACGGGACAGTATTCGACGCTGTCACTCAACGGACAGTTCTCGCACTGGTTGAATTTCAGCTTTGTCCACGGCGGAGGGTTTGGGTTCGGGCTGTGTAACAACTCGAGCGTCTCCGGATGGAGCAAGACCTCGAATTTCTTTTCAACGTCGTCGTCGAATTGAAACTTGTAGACGAAACGCAACACATTCGCTGACTGGTCGGGCATGCATTCCTTCAGGGGGGCGGAATGGAAGAAGATAGGAGATGATGTTTAAAATTCCAACGCTATTTCTTAAGCCTGGCAAAAGTGAGCAGAGTGAGACTTGAGATCCCCTTTTTGTTTTTCCACCAGTTTTTCGCTATTTTTCCTTTCCCCTTGCTGCAAAAGGTGCGTGAAAACTCTTGCGGCAGGGGTGAGCTGTTTTTTGTTTGATGAAAGAGAATATCGAATGATGAATGGCCAATTATGAATTATGAAGGGAAGTGGGGACGCATCGTTTGCTGATCTCGCAATTCTTGAACAGATAATTGTCCAATGAAGGATGATGAAATAAGGATGAACGAGGCTAAAGATCAGGTTTTTCAATCTGAGCCGATGGTGAGATTGAGGCATGGTGTGCGGTCTTTGCGGCAGGGCGAGGCAGTCCACATCCGTGGCGTGAGCGGGTCGTTGATGGCGTTCGTGGCGGCGAGTGTGTTCGAGGATCTAACGACGCAGGTTCTTCTCGTCGTTGCCGACGATGACCGCGCCGAAGAATTGCGCGATGATTGCGCTCTGCTGCTCGGCGACGATGCAGTCTGTCTTTTTGGACACGGCCAGACTCACGAGGCACGGTTGCTGGATATGACCTCACCGGTAGCGCGGGTTGAAAGCCTCAAAGCGCTCTCGGCCGCCAGGCCGGTCGTCGTGGTGTCCTCCGGAAATGCACTGGCCGGCAAAATCCCGGCGATGCAAAAATTCGGCGAAGGTTTGCTGACGATCGAGTCAAAAAAAGAGTATCCGTTTGAAGAACTCCTTGAGAAATTCTCCGTTGTGGGATTCGAACGAAAAGACTTTGTGGAAGGATACGGCGATGTGGCGGTGCGCGGGGGGATCGTCGACATCTTTCCGTTCGCAGGAGAAAATCCCGTGCGCATTGAATTCTGGGGGAACTCTGTGGAGTCGATCAGGGAGTTCGACGTTCTTTCGCAGCGCTCCATCAGGGAACTGCAGGCAGCAACGGTGACAGCCCGGCTTTCCGAAAGCGGAACTTCTTCGCTTTTTGACTACCTGCGGGACGATGCCGTGATCATTCTTGATAATCCAGTCCTCATTGAAAAAGAGGTCTCCGAACTTCGAGCCGAAGGAGTCGAGAATATCTTTGATTGGAAGGATATCGAAGACGCGGCGGTGATTCGCAAATACATTATGCACTCTTCGCTTGGCCCTTCAACCTCAGAAACCATCGATTTTGCAAGCTCGGCTCAGGCAACGTTGAACGGTAGCATCAAACTCCTCCGCGAACACATTACTCAACTCAAGCAAAATGATTTTGAAATCATTATTGGCTGCGATACTGAAGAAGAGGCCACGAGACTGAAGGACCTTCTTGAAACAACCTCGACAGAGGATGCGTCTGCGCCCGCGTTTCTCACTCAAGCGTTCCATTCCGGCTTTACGTATCCGTCGGCGAAGATTGCCGTGATCACCGAACATCAATTTTTTGGCAGAAGGAAACGTCGGGGGAGTTCCAAAAGGCCTAAGTTCAAAGGCTTTTCACAAAAAGAACTGGCCCAGTTACGGCGGGGGGACTACGTTGTCCACGTGGATTATGGCATCGGCAAGTTTGCGGGGCTGCAGAAGATCAAAGTTCGGGGAATCGAGCAGGAAGTCATGAAAGTATTGTATCTCGATAACGACGTGTTGTACGTGAACCTGAATTTTGTCAATCGCGTGCAGAAGTATTCGTCAAAGGAAGGCCATGTGCCGGCCCTGACGAAGCTCGGCGGCCCGGATTGGGACAGGCTTAAATCCCGCGCGCGAAAAAAAATCAAGGACATCGCCCGCGACCTGATCAAACTCTATGCGCGGAGAAAGCATGAACGAGGCATTGCTTTTTCGCCCGACACGGCCTGGCAAAAAGAGATGGAGGCGTCGTTTGCGTATGAGGACACGCCCGACCAGGCCAAAACGACGCTTGAAGTAAAGGGGGACATGGAAAGCCCTGCGCCCATGGACCGTCTTGTGTGCGGGGATGTCGGGTTCGGGAAAACCGAAGTCGCTGTGCGGGCCTCATTTAAAGCCGTTATGGACGGCAAGGGGGTCGCCGTCCTTGTGCCTACGACAATTCTGGCACAACAGCATTACAATACTTTTGTGGACCGGCTGGGCCGCTACTCGGTACGAGTCGAGTCCCTTTCGCGGTTCAAGACAAAAAAGGAACAGTCCGAAATCATTGAAGGCCTTAAGAATGGCCGGGTGGATATCGTCATCGGCACACACAGGCTGTTGTCCAAAGATGTGCAGTTCAAAGACCTTGGGCTTCTCATTGTTGATGAAGAGCACCGTTTTGGAGTGACGTCGAAAGAAAAGTTGAAGGCGATTCGTGCATCGGTGGACACGCTGACGCTCACGGCAACTCCCATTCCTCGAACCTTGCAATTCTCACTCATGGGCGCGCGTGATTTGTCCCTGATTAATACGCCGCCGCGGAACAGACTCCCGATTATCACAGAGATTGCACAATTCGACCTCAAGCTTGTGCGGGAAGCCATCCTCAAGGAAATCCATCGCGGAGGGCAGGTGTATTTCATACATGATCGCGTCCAGAACATCGATGAAATTCAGAGCGTACTGGAAGAACACATCCCGGAAGTGCGATTTCATGTTGCTCACGGCCAGATGAAGGGGCACGAACTTGAAAAAACGATGATGTCGTTTCTCGAAAAGAAATATGACGTTCTCATTTGCACGAAAATCATAGAGTCGGGTATCGATATTCCGAGCGTGAACACGATCATCATTAATCGGGCAGACAGGTTCGGGTTGGCCGAGCTGTACCAGCTTCGTGGCCGCGTGGGGCGGTCAAACGTGCGGGCGTACGCGTATCTCTTAACGCCGCCGATTTCCGTCCTCCCAAAGGATACATTGCGTCGACTACAAGCCATTCAGGAGTTTACCGAATTGGGGTCGGGGTTCAACCTTGCGATGAGGGATCTGGAAATCCGTGGTGCGGGAAATCTGCTCGGTGCGGAACAGTCGGGATATATCGAGGAAATGGGGTTTGAAATGTATCAGCGGATTCTGGAGGAAGCCGTGACGGAGCTCAAAGAGCAGGAGTTTGGTATTGAGGCTCCAAGGGTGCAGAAAGAGGAAACAACAATCGAAGCCGATATCGAAGCTTTTATTCCCGAGTTCTATGTTGAATCCGATTCTGAACGGCTCGATATCTACAGAAGGACCTACAGAGCTAGGAGTGCCGAAGAGATCCAATCATTGCGGACTGAATTACAGGACCGTTTTGGCGAGTACCCTCCGGAAGTCGAACATCTTTTTCAACTCGTGGAATTAAAGTATAAAGCGTCGTTGCTGGGTTTTGTCAGGGTTGAGCTCACCAACGGAACATTATTGCTGACGTTCCCGGGTCAGGAGAACGTGCAATTTTACGAGTCCAACAATGACGGGCAGGCGCCGTTTCAGCGCGTGATGAACAGAGCATCTGCACTGAGACAATACCGACCGAGGCTAAAGCAGGACGAAAAGCTGTTGAGGCTGGAGGCAGCGATAGCCGAGAGCGCTCAACCAGCCGGGAGGATTCAGTCCGCAAAGGAATTCCTGGAAAACCTCGAAATTCGTTAACTCTCGGCGATTTGTCATTCCTTGGCAAACTCCTTGAGCGAGAAGGGAACTTATAGTACATTCAAATAGTTCAAATTTAAAACAATCATGAAAACAACTGGACAATACGGCCCAAAAGCTGACCTCGCGCTGAGCATGTGGGTGAAGCTGGCCCGGGCGTTTTCGACCTTTAATAAAGTGACGGCCGAGCAAATCTGGACGTTCGGGTTGACACAGCCTCAGTTTGGAGCGCTCGAAACTCTCGGTCACCTCGGACCGATGACGATCGGCGAGCTCTGCAGAAAGCAACTTGTCAGCGGCGGTAACATGACGGTTGTTGTCAACAACCTTGTCGACATGGGGCTTGTCACGCGCTCAACAAGCAAAGAAGACCGTCGCGCGTATATCGTCAAGCTGACGCCGAAAGGCAAGAGGCTTTTCCAGAAAATATTTGTTACCCATGCTGAATTCGTCGCGAAGGCTGCGGGCGTTCTTACGGAAGATGAGCAAAGAGAGCTCGGCACGCTGTTGAAAAAACTTGGCACCACCTGTCGCAGCCAGGCGAAGCAGGCATAACATTTTTTTGCTGGTACTATTCTGAACTCAACATGCAAAAGGTCGCGATAAACAGAATTCTTAACATCGTTCAAGCAAAGGAATCCCATGGCAGACTCATTTGAAGAATTGTTCCCTGCGCAACTTCACGCTTTTATGGTTGAGTTCGACGTACCGCTTTTGACCGAGGAGATCGTCGCGCTCATTCCAAAGCAGCGATTAACCGTTGGCATGCTGATGAGCGCAGGTACATTGTTGAACTATACACTCTCAGCAGACCGCCGCAAACTCTGGGCCGTCGTGCTTGGCAAATCTGTAAAAAACGTGGAAGAGGAACTGCAGAAATTCCCGCTTACCCCTTTGATGCATTATCGAATCCACGAACTGATGTTTCATGAAGCTGCGACCGCTGGAATTTCCAGGATGTCGTTGAACTGAATGATATCACATTTAAAGAAGGAAAGGATTATTGTGAAACCCATTATCATAACTGACGCAACATTTAAAGAATCTGTGCTCGAAAATGACAAGCTCACGATAGTCGATTTTTGGGCAGAGTGGTGCGGACCATGTAGAATGATTGCTCCAGTGCTCGAAGAGATTGCCTCCGAATATGCCGGAGATCTCCAGGTCGTAAAGCTCAATGTTGACGAGAACCCCGAAACTCCGCAAACTTACGGCATACGGAGCATACCGACGTTGCTTTTCTTTAGAGCCGGCAATCTTGTCGACAGAAGCATAGGATTCCTACCAAAAGAGGAATTGAAAGCGCACATCGAACGGCTCTTTGTAGCAGTCTCGAAATGATAGGAATCAAGCTGGAAGATAAAACGCCAACGCCATCGTCTAGAATGTCCATGGCCACCGTATTACCCGAAAAGACGGGGATTTCGTTTGTCCACTTACGTGTGTCAAATATTCACAGCATGCTTGAGTTCTATCGGGAAGCGCTTGGTTTTCAGCGAAACTCTGAGGATGATTTTCAAGTCGGGCTTGGGTCACATCTGGAAGGAAAATCGTTTTTATTCCTGAGCGAGGACAAGACAGCACTTCCAGCACTCCAACGAGCCCCCGGGCTCTTCCATGTGGCCTATCTCTATCCAGACCGAAGGGAACTTGCAAAGGCATTCAAGAGGTTATATGATCACCGGTGGCCTTTTCAAGGTTTTGCCGACCATGGGGTGAGTGAGGCGCTGTATCTTGCGGACCCTGAGGGCAACGGAATTGAACTTTACGCTGACCGCCCGCGATCTGAATGGAAGTACCAAGAGGGACAACTCCAGATCACGACCGAACGTCTCGACATCGAGGACCTTCTTTTTGAACTTAGGGATGACGCGGAATCGAAGGCGGTGATTGATCCCCTGACGAGAATCGGACACCTGCACCTGCAAGTCTCTGATCTTTCAAAAGCGGAACAATTCTACCATAAACTTGTCGGGTTTGACGTGACGCAGAGGAATTACGCGGGCGCACTGTTTGTTTCGGCGGGTGGATATCATCACCATCTGGGCCTGAACATATGGAACAGCCGCGGTTCAACTGCTCCGGGGGACAACAGACTTGGGTTGGCCCGATACGGGATAGAAATCGGCGCTCTGGCGGAACTGAAGGAACGGCTGGCCCAGGGAGGGACCACGTTCGAGGAGAACGAAAGATCGATTATCGCCACGGATCAAGATGGAATTCAGATAGAATTTACGTAACCGATCATTTCACAAAAGAACAATTCAATTACATGTTTGGAAAAGGAGCAGCTATGAAAAGATTTCCTTTCTTAGTCATCGTGCTGGCGTTTCTTTTTACCGAGGTGCATTCCCAGGACTCTGCGACGCAGACCTCGGGATGGCGATTGGATAAGGCACATTCGAGAGTCCAGTTCGGCATCCAACACATGGTTATCTCCGAAGTAACGGGGGTTTTCAAAGAATTCGATATTTCACTGAACTCCGTGAAGGAAGATTTTTCAGATGGTCAGGTGGAAGCCACGATCAAAGTGGAGTCCATCAATACGGAAAACGAACGGCGCGACAATCATCTGAAATCCGATGATTTTTTCAACGCCGATAAATTTCCAGAGATCAAATTCAAAAGTACAAAATTCGAAAAAACAACCGACAACGCATACAAAATTTACGGCGACCTTACAATTCGCGACGTCACAAAACCCGTGGTGTTTGACGCTATCCTGAACGGATCTGTCAAATCTCAGCGGGGAGTTGTCTCGGGTTGGAAGGCGACGCTTTCGGTCAACCGGTTTGATTACAACCTGAAGTGGGACAGGACGATTGAAACGGGAGGGCTCGTTGCTGGCGAGACCGTGACCATAACGTTGAACCTCGAATTTCAAAAGCCAAGCGCAAGTTGAAGACCGACTCGAAAACCGATGAGAGTTGTCCCGAGTCGTGAAAATTTCAGTTAGAAAAAAGTAAAATCACTTCTCAAATAACCCTCAGAGACTGTCTCCATAGTTCAAACGTAAGCCACCAATCAAGCTGAGTACCTAGCGTTTTATCCCCACCATAATACTTCTGCACGATTTTTTCAATCGTACTGTACTGGTATGGTTTATAGTTTTTGACAGTTGAGGAGTTAAGAGTGTCAAAAACATAACAGTGAGGGTTTGAGCTTTTTGATAGTTTGACGAAATAACAGTCCATTGGCTCGTATGTTTGTTGTGAGAGAAAAAACAAGTTCAAGAAAAGAAGGTTGAACAAAGGGCATGTAGTTTACTACTTGAGCATCCAGTCTCGATTGATCCAACCCTCCCCAATTTGGAACCCGCGTTCTAACTGCTAATAAATCAAGAAAATTCTCAGGGCTAATATCTTTCAATGAGGGCATAGTATCCCAGACAGCCTGTATTTGTTGGGTTACCCCCATCGTCATTTCAGCCATTACATCCTCTGTAAAAATATTTGCCCTCGTAATTTTGAGATATGGAAACATTTGAGACGGATTCCCGGACAAGAGAGCTGCCTTTCCTTTGACTAGGAGTCTATTTAGATATTGTCTCCTTGCAAGTTCGCCAAATCCGCCG
>JACPSI010000080.1 GCA_016193365.1 Ignavibacteriales bacterium | reverse complement strand
CCAATCGTATGCTAGAGCAAAAATTGCGTATCCGGGCAAGGCGATAAGTGTGAACATCATGAGTGCGCGCTTTCGCCCGAACCGGTCGTTGAACCATCCGCCCGGATATTGATACAACCCGTCGAGCAAGTCGCGCAGCGATGCAAAAAGTCCGACGATCAAACTGCTTGCCCCAAGCTCGACGAGATATTTTGGAAGGTAGGCTTGCCACAGCTCCTCGCCCAGTCCCAATCCGAGCGTGCTGACCGCAAGGATGCTCACGTTGCGGTTGAGTCCGAGGTAATTCCGGAACGCAGAAATGCTGTGGTTTTGAGAAGTCATGTTTGGATCGCCAAAAAAAAAGCCCGAGGACAATCTCGGGCAAAAACAATGGCCTCCCTAAGGTTCACCGTGGAAGACTCCCGGAGTCTTAACCGATCGATGTTTGTAAGACTCCGGGAGTCTCAACATGCCTTTCGGAAGGTTAAACAGATTATTTCAGCACAACTAACTTCTTCGTCTCCACAAACCGTTCGTTCCGGTTTCCACTGGCGACTGCTTCAAGCCGATAAAAATACGTCCCTGAAGAAACGTTCGCCCTCCATGTCACCTCCCGATAACCGGCAGCTTGTTCGGAATTCACCAGTTGTTCCACCGGTTGGCCGAGTGCGTTGAAGATCTCGAGTCGCACGAGGCTTCGCGAGGGAAGCCTGTACCGGATTGTCGTCGCAGGGTTAAACGGGTTCGGGAAATTTTGTTCCAGCGCGAAAAACTCGGGGGCCAGAATCTCCACTTCAACATTGCCGAAGTACTCAAACGCCCCGCCAAAATCGCGTTGTTTCATCCGGTATAAGTATCGTCCCGGAGTTAGAATTTGGTCGACAAAAGAATAGTCGTGGGGTGAGCTGGTCGTGCCCTGGCCTTTGATAAACCCGACGGTGCTCCATGATTCGTCCGACATTGCAAGAGCTCTTCTCTCAATCGAGAACCCGTACGTGTTGATTTCCGCCTCGGTTCTCCATTGCAGCTGCACAGAAGATGCGGAAACATTTGCGTTGAAATACGCAAGCTGCACCGGAAGTACCGTCGTCCAGCCCATGTCCTGGAAAATCCCCAGAGAGATTGGGCCGGGGTCGTGAACGGATTCAGCACTGTTAAGGAATGGCGTCATAAGTGAATTCGTGTCCCCCACGGGAAAAGTCGATTCGTCTAGGTGCGAGAAACTGGATCCTTGCTGCCAGGTGGAGGGCGCATACAGTTTCGGGTTTGAATTGCCGTTCTCCTGGACCGCCCAGGAACCGTTGAAATAAATGTTCTCGCTCTTGAGCTGTGTGCCGAGGTCTGTAGAAGGATTCGGGAAGAGGGAAGTATTAATAAGCTGATCCGAGCTTCCGTTGACTCCGAAGCGGTCAAAAATCATTGGAAAACCACTGTAGCCCCAGCTGCCAGTTGTGTCGTTAGTTACAGTCATTGATCCGACGAATCCCAGGCCGTGGCAGAGCTCGTGCATCACAACTGTAACGAAATCGTATTTACCAGCTGGCGTAATTCCGTCGATTCCAAAGTACCAATCCGAAAAAGAGCTGTTAAAGGAGGCATCAATCTCGTCGTTACCCATGTTGAGGTTTGTTCCTTGCAATTTTTCTGCCAGCGCGACGGCGTACCACGTATCTGTGAATGGTTCGTTGTTGACATTCCGATAAAGCGCGGTTGGCCCAGCTGAACCCAGCACGCCGGTTTCCAAGGCTTCGAATTCTGCATTCACTTTGATCGTCATAGATGAGGTGATGAGTGTTTCCCAAATATCAACCGCATGCTGAAAGGCTGCCTGCGCCGCAGAATCAAAACCAGTATATGTCACTGAAATAGACGCAGATTTCACCGCTCCCATTTTTTGCAGTGCCTTTGTTTCCCAGAATCGCGCCGGTGGTCCGATCTTGGACGGCATGTCGAAGGGAATTGCCCGAAGGACAATGCGCGGCCCGGGCATCGTGATTTCGACATCTTGCGAAAAGGCAGTGGGAAACGATAAGAACAATGCAACGAGAATCGATTCAAATGAGAACGGCCAAACTCGGTAGCCGCAGACTTTATGTCTGCGTAGCTTGCCAACAATCGCAACCTGTTCCGAAGGGATGGCTTCGCCAAAGGTTGCGCAGCCTGTTTTGTGTTTTGAAAGTCCCATATGGTTTGAAAATACACAGTGCCCGTGTGATAAGCAATTGTTGCCTTTCAGAACATCCTTGTCTAATTTGTGCTCTACTTGTGACGCTCGATCAAATCCGCGGCTACTGTCTGAAAAAGAAGGGGCGCATTACTGAAAGTTTTCCCTTCGGTGAAGATGTCCTTGTCTTCAAAGTCAACGGCAAAATGTTTCTGCTGGCAAACGTTGACGAGCACCCGGTTACCGTCAATCTCAAGTGCGACCCCGAATACGCAATTGAGCTTCGTGAGAGGCATGAAGCGGTTCGACCCGGATATCATATGAACAAGAAACATTGGAATACAGTGACCATCGATGGAAGCATTTCAACGAAGGAAATTCTTGAAATGATCGACCATTCGTACGAACAGGTTGTGAAAACGATGAGTAAAACAGTTCAGCAAAGACTCTTGACCAAATGAAAATGTCCATCAGCCTTGTATTGTTCTGCGGCTTTCTTTTTCATGTTATCAATGCTCAAGGAACAAAAAACGGTTTGGAGCGTTTACAATGGTTGGCGGGCTGCTGGGAAACCAGTTTTCAAGGCCGTGTCATCGAGGAGCAGTGGATTTCAAGGCCGTGTCATCGAGGAGCAGTGGATGAAACCTTTGGGTCAAATGATGGTCGGAACCGGCCGCACGACGTCAAAAGGAAAATCGGTGTTCTTCGAGTTTTTACAAATCGTTCATGCAGATTCGGGAATATTCTACATCGCAAGGCCAAAAGGAAATCCGCCAACGCCCTTTAAGCTTATAAAAGCCGCAAACAATGAAATTGTATTCGAAAATCTTTCGCACGATTTTCCGCAGAGAGTCATGTACACGGCCGGAGTTGATGAACTATTTGCTCGTGTTGAAGGAATGGTGAAGGGTGAACTCAGGTTTGAGGAGTTTCGCTACCGAAGGATAAAATGTGAATAAGGAACACATCGTGAAATTCGCAATTCCGATGCTCTCCCTCGGGCTGGCTGTTCTTTTGAACGGATGTAGTTCCTTTATCAACAGACTTATTGTGCGTTCAATCGAAAGGGTGGGAGATCCAATCGAACCGCCGCCTCAGTCTATTACCAACCCGATTCTCGACGGCCCCGAAGTTGCCGTATCCTGGGTCGGTCATGCAACGACAGTTGTGCAGATACGCGATAAAGTTTTTGTAACAGACCCTTTGTTTACGAATACTGTTGGGATTATTCTCAAAAGACTTGTTCTGCCCGGTGTTGACCCGTCCTTACTCGAAAAAGTTGATTATACAGTCGTTTCTCACACGCACTTCGACCATTTCAGTTTTGGAAGCCTCGACATGCTTCCCAAGAACGGAACGCTTCTCATACCACTCGGTGCGCTGCAGTATACACCTGAATTCGGCTTCAGAAAAGTTAGAGAAATGAAGCCTTGGGACGTCGAGGAAGAAGACGGCGTGCGCATCACGGCCGTTCCCGTGCAGCACTTCAGCGGCAGATACGGAATCGACATGGCATGGATGCGAGACCACGGATATACCGGCTACGTGATTGAATACGGCGGCTATACAGTTTTTTTTGGGGGTGACACCGGATACCATGATGAGCTTTTCAAGGAAATCGGCCGGAGGTTTAAGGTTGATGTCGCAATTCTTCCTATCTATCCCGGGTCTTCAGGTGGATTGGGTTCTCGTATTCATGTTAATCCAGCAGGTGCCCTGAAGATATTCCAGGATGTCGGTGCAAAATACATGGTCCCCATGCACTACAGCACGATAACATACGGTTCGGACGCTCCGCCAAAACAGCCGCTCGAGGTCTTGAAAAAAACTGCCGAAGAAGCAGGGATTGCGCACAAGATCGTTGCTCTGGACATCGGCGAGCAAAAAGTTATTTTTGGCAAAAACGGTGTTCCCGCATCGTCGTCTGAATAGTCGCTCAATTGATCGTCCGCTATCTACCTTGAAATAAACCGCAACTCTCTGGCATGTTTTCACGTCTAATGAGTGCTTCTAATCCTGTCATCCATCCATTTCTTACAACAAACTGGGAGGAATTCGTTTATGATTTCCAAACTTATGGGCATCGCCATTCTTGCGATGGCCTTGCCTGCAATCGCGCTCGGTCAAAAACAAGTGGCAAAAAGTAGAGCGCTCGACGTCGACATCCCGTACCAAAAGTTTGTCCTCGAAAATGGTCTGTCTTTGATCGTCCACGAAGACCGCAAGGCGCCGATTGTCGCAGTGAACCTTTGGTACCACGTCGGCTCGAAAAACGAAAAACTCGGTAAAAGCGGCTTTGCGCATCTGTTCGAGCATTTAATGTTCAACGGCAGCGAGAATTTCAACCAGGATTATTTCCAGGCGCTCGAGCGTGTCGGCGCAACGGACCTGAACGGAACGACGAACGAAGACCGTACGAATTACTTTCAGAATGTTCCTACATCCGCACTCGATATGGTTTTGTGGCTTGAATCCGACCGCATGGGACATCTGCTCGGCGCTATCGACCAGGCAAAACTCGATGAACAGCGCGGTGTAGTGCAAAACGAAAAACGGCAGGGCGAAAACGAGCCGTATGCTCTCTCCGAAGAGCTGATCGTGAAAGCCACGTATCCGTACGGCCATCCGTATTCATGGACGGTCATCGGCTCGATGGAAGATTTGAACCGCGCCTCGCTCGACGACGTGAAAGAATGGTTTAAGACGTACTACGGGCCGAACAATGCGACCGTCGTTGTTGCCGGAGACATTGACGCAAAC
Source organism: Ignavibacteriales bacterium (assembly GCA_016193365.1). Taxonomy (GTDB): domain Bacteria; phylum Bacteroidota; class Ignavibacteria; order UBA10030; family UBA10030; genus JACQPT01. The sequence goes on along the minus strand of JACPSI010000080.1, from coordinate 570 downwards.
ACGGCTCTCGAAAGAGTAAAGAAATATTTTGGCGACATTCCGCCCGGCCCGCCCATCGCCAAATTCGACTCATGGGTCGCAAAACGGACCGGCGTTCAGCGTCAGGTCGCACAGGATAGAGTACCTCAGGCACGCCTTTACAAAGTGTGGAATCTGGCACAATGGGGTACAGCGGATGTCGATTATCTGAACCTTGTTTCCAGCCTCCTGACATCCGGTAAAACATCGCGGCTGTACAAACGTCTTGTCTACGACGACCAGATCGCAACCCAGGTTCAGACCTTCGTGGACAACCGCGAAATCGGCGGACAGTTCTACATCACGGCGACGGCAAAGCCGGGTGGGGATTTGAAAGCAGTGGAGAAAGCCGTTGATGAAGAGCTTGCAAAGTTGCTGAAGTCGGGGCCGACTGCGAAAGAACTTCAGCGTGTCAAAACAGAATACGAAGCCAGGTTCGTGCGAGGAATTGAGCGTATTGGAGGGTTTGGCGGAAAGTCCGATGTGCTTGCGCAGAACAATGTCTACGGCGGGAACCCGGAGTTCTTCAAAACAACGCTTCAACGAGTCCGC
>JACPSI010000078.1 GCA_016193365.1 Ignavibacteriales bacterium | reverse complement strand
AACTGGAAATCAGACTCTTCGCATCGCTCTTTCTCGTAATGTCCAGCTGCGTGTAGTCAAACAGCTGAGAATCGAAGACAAATGAACGATGGTGAGAAGTATTCAACACCTCGAACTCTGTTTCCCTGCTCAAGAGAAGCGCAAGTCTTTGTCCAAGAAGCCCGTTGCTTCCGCAGATGAGGATCCGTTTCATCGCAGCGACTCTTCGAGGGCCGTTGCTGCGTCGGTGGATTCATCGCGGTATTTGATGATAACGGGAGTATAGAGTGCGATGTGGTGAGCTTTGGCAAATGAATTATCGATGTGGCGGCTTCCCTGCACCACCACTGCGCCTTCCGGGATGACGAGGGGAGATTCAGAAGTTCGTCGATGGATGTTCTGTTGTACCAAATCATACACGGGAGTTGATCCTGTGAGCACGACCCCGGCACCGAGGACAGATCTTCGCTTTACGACCGTTCCTTCATAAACGCCGCAATTGCCGCCTATCATGACATCGTCTTCAATGATAACCGGGAGCGCTCCGACCGGTTCGAGCACGCCTCCGATTTGTGCGCCCGCGCTGACATGGACGCGTTTTCCGATTTGTGCACAAGAACCCACCAGGGCATGCGAGTCGATCAGCGTACCCTCGTCAACGTAGGCTCCGACATTGACATAGGCAGGAGGCATGACCACCACCCCTTTAGCGACAAAAGCGCCGTCGCGAATGCTGGATCCGCCCGGCACCAGGCGAACCTGGTTCTCCACGCTCAACTTCTTCAAAGGAAATGTGTTTTTGTCGAAATACCGAAAATGATCGTCGATGGAGACGTCGGTCAATTCACCAAGTTTGAACCCGATCAGAATACCTTTTTTCACCCACTCGTTGACGGTCCATCCAACCCCATTGCCCGAGTTGTTCGACGGTTGTGCAGCCCGAACTTCGCCAGTGTTCAAAAAAAACTTCAACTCGTTGAACGCTCGTAAAGCCCCCTTTTTGTCCAGCGAAGAAAATTCCTGAGAAAAAAAAATCTCTATTTGACCGCTCAGCGTCATACCAGTTTCAAGTCGATGAGAATCTGTTTCAGTTTATCCCTGTTCTTTTCTGTGATCGGAACCATCGGCAATCGGTATGATTCCTCGACCATCCCCATCATCGTCAGGGCTGCCTTCACAGGGATAGGGTTGGATTCAAGAAAATTGGCGTTCATAAGCGGCAGGAGCATGTTGTGGAGTTTGAGAGCTGTTTGCCAATCACCTTTGAGGCATGAGCTCACTAAATCTGAAAACTCCCGGGGAGTCTCATTTGCGACAACGGAGATGCAACCGTCGCCGCCCACAGCCATGAGCGGTAGCGTGAATGCATCGTCTCCTGAGAGGAGCGAAAAATGTGCCGGCTTGTTGCGAGCGATCTCCATGATTTGAGCCATGTTTCCGGAGGCTTCTTTTACGGCAACGACATTTTCTATCTCTTCCGCCATACGCAACGTGGTTGAAGCTTCGATGTTTCCGCCTGTGCGCCCCGGGACGTTATAGACGATCACAGGAAAATCGGCCGCTTCTGCAATTGTGCGGTAATGACGAACATATCCTTCCTGGGTCGGTTTGTTGTAATACGGGCCGACAACAAGTGCTGCATGGGCGCCGGCGGCTTTGGCATGTCGTGCAAGCTCAACAGCCTTCTGTGTGTCGTTGCTCCCCGCCCCAGCGAACACTCTCACGCGTTCACCGGCTTGTTCAAGAACAATATCGATCACACGGTATTGCTCTTCAACGCTGAGCGTGGGATTCTCGCCGGTCGTGCCGACAGGTACGAGAGCCTCAACACCGCCTTTAATCTGAAAATCTACGAGTCGACGAAGCGCGTTCTCATCGAGTGAACCGTCCTTTTTGAACGGAGTAACGAGTGCGGTCCCGGTCCCTTGAAATTTGTCAGCCATCGCTTACTGAAAAATGTCGGAAAGAACATCTTCCATGGTAAAAATCCCTTTTTTTCCGTCGATCCACTCCGCCGCCAGCAGCGCGCCGAGGGCAAAACCGGATCGATTTTTTGCCATATGCGTCAACTCGATGCTATCAGCGACAGAATCGAATGTCACGGAGTGATTGCCGACAACAGTTCCAGCGCGCGTTGATGAAATATGCAGCTGCTCAGGCCTGATTTTTCCCGATGGAGGAGTGTTGAGCAGTTCTTTTTTTCGACTGATGTTGTGCAAGAGTATTTCGGCAAGGGTCAGAGCGGTCCCGCTCGGACTGTCCGACTTGTCTTTATGGTGGGTTTCCTGCAAGAACACATCGTATTCAAGAAACCGGTCAAATAGTTTTGCGGCGTCTTTCATGAGACGAAAAAAAATATTGACGCCCACCGAAAAATTTGCTGCATGAACCAACCCGATGTTTTGTTCCTGGACAATGGACCACACTTTTCCCATATCCTTCGACCATCCTGTCGTGCCAACGACCATGTTGTTCTTGCGTCGTGCGCACATCTGCACGTGGGTAATCACTGAGTCGGGTGAAGCGAAATGAATGGCAACGTCGAACTCATGAGCTCCTGCAGATACGTCTGAATTCTTTGAGTCGAACCTGGCCGTCACCTGCATACCTCTTTCAACGGCATGTCGTTCGATTTCTTTTCCCATCCTGCCGTAGCCGATCAGAGCTATTCGCATGGAAGGAGAGATCGCGTTATGGAACGGGGCAGATGCGCCGGGTCCTTCAGGGTAGCAGCTGAAGTGGCAGAGGACAAACCAGCAAGGTTAAGAAGAACCTCGGACCTCACCTTACCTCCCCTCCGAGGGAGGGAAGGTGGGGTCTGCAACGGAGCGAAAACGAAACAACTTGCTTCTGGTTTATCATATTAGTTTTCCACGGTTTCAAAGATTTCGAGCTCCGGCACGGGCTCAAAGAATTCTCTGTGCAGCCGCCGGACTGCTTCAGTGACGTGGTATTCGTCGATGACCAGACTCATGTTGATTTCCGAAGCGCCCTGGGAAATCATCGTAACATTGATATCGCCTAAAGCATGGAAAATTCTGTCGGCAATACCGGCAGTCGTTTGCATTTGTTCGCCCACGATGCAGAGAATAGCTTTCTTTTCGTATAAAGACACCTCGGCATATTCGCGCAGGTCGTTGACAATATCGTCAAGCCGGGAAACGTTGTCGATGGTCAATGACACGGCCACTTCCGAAGTGCTCACAAGGTCAACCGGAGTCTTATGCTTTCGGAATACGGAAAAAATCGATTCCAGAAATCCATACGCCATGAGCATGCGTGTCGATTGAACGTTGACGACAGTGATGCCCCGTTTGGACGCGATCGATTTGACAGCTGCGTTTGATTTTGGGGGATTCTCAACGATTTGCGTTCCGCTCGATTGCGGCCGCTTCGAGTTCAACACCACGACCGGAATATTTTTTTTCACGGCGGGGAGTATCGTGCTTGGGTGCAGGACTTTCGCGCCGAAATAGGCCAATTCTGAGGCTTCTCGAAACGAAATGACCTTGAGTTTTCTTGCGTCTGGTACGATGCGAGGGTCGGCAGTCATCACGCCGTCGACGTCCGTCCATATCTGGATTTCTTGCGCGTTCAGGACTGTACCTATAATTGCCGCCGAATAATCCGAGCCGCCGCGGCCGAGTGTTGTTGTAACGCCTTTGTGCGTCGACCCGATGAAACCTTGAGTCACGACGAGCCTGTTGGACCGGACGTGAGGGCTGAGTTTCGCCTTCGTAAGCAGTTCAACCTCATCGAGCAAGGGCGTAGCATTGCCAAAATGGTCATCGGTGACCATAAAGCTCCGGGCGTCGACAAGCTCGGTGCCAATGCCGTCTTCTTTGAATCCTTCTGCCATGATCATTGATGAAAGCCTTTCGCCGACAGAAGAGATGGCGTCGAGCGAGCGGTTGGTGAGCTCGCCGAGAATGGCTATTCCCGTGCACAAGTTTTTTAATTCCTCGAACCTTTTCTTCAGTTCCATGAGGATCTGCTGGACTGTCGACCGCGTTTCAACAACGTTTTCGAGAACAACAACATGCCGCTCGTGTAAATCGCTCAGCTGTTGTGTCGCCTGCTCGAGTTTTCCTTCAACGGAAAGTCTTGCGGAGGACAGGAGAGTGTTTGTAGCGCCTGCAATAGCGGATACCACCACAATCGGGCCTTTGTGAAGTTCCCTTTTAACCAGTTGAATGGAGTTCTTCATCGAACGGGCATCTTCGACAGATGTCCCGCCAAACTTCATCACGATCATAGGGATGCCTTCGCCTCGAGAGCTTCGAGAATTCGGTTGACACCATCAACGCCGGAAAACATAGTCTTTGCCGCTGCTACTTCGTTCGCGAATTCCGCGGAACGATGCCAGTCTCGTGTTTTCACAAACTCAGCAAGAAAAGCTGCGCCAAAAACATCTCCGCATCCCGTTGGGTCGACAGTTTTTGTGGCAATTCCCGAAAAATCGTGCTTTTTGACATTCTTGTGTTCGCTAAGGAACAGAGTTCCACCACGTTTGTCGCGCGTAATAATAAGGCCGTCAACCATGAGTGAGAGGACGTGTTGGGCCAGGGAGGACTCGTCGAGTTTTTCTGTGGAGAGGCCGCCAGCTTCCTCGTCGTTCATTTGAACTGAATTGACCATGAAACACCACCGACGCCAATCAGTTATCGGTCTTCGGAAACGCTTGAACTCTTTGTCGATGCCAAGAGTAAGAGAATGGAAATCGAAGTGAACAGAAATTTGTTTTTCCCGAAGAGCCATCCGGACACGGTCCATAGTTTCAAGCGTTATGTCGAAACCCGAGACCATGTTGACAAGAAGTCCGTCCGACTCCAGATAAGGCTTGATGCGGGGAAACGGAATAGGCTCGGCTATATGATTCGAGCACTCGGTTCTATGTTTTCCCTGGGCATCATAAAAAAGATGAACATGGTTCGTTGGTCCTTTAAACCTGAAAATACCCCCGGTATGTACGTTGTCGTAAAGCCGGAGTTTTTCCACAACACTGTCGTACTCATCCTCCCCAACGCCAAAAACGGGGTTCACTGTGTCACCCGGGGAGAGAAGGTTCGCCAGCGTGGCCACAGCCCAGAATATGCCGCCGTAGGATTCGCTCACTGCGTCAACGCCCGACTCTCCCGGGATGTGCACAACGTCCCGGCAAAGGTGTCCTATCACGGTTATGGTCATGAGCTACATTCTGCGGGTAGGTCCCAAGTCCGTCAACTCGACTTCATTTAAACGCCACAAAGCCTGGCAAGGGAACGTGTTCTCGTAAAGAGGTTTGCCCATAATAACCGAGTCGACGCCGAATTTCTCGAGTTCCTGGAGGCGAATGAGATCTTTGTAGGAAGTCACGCCGCTCCCGGCTGTTATTCTGACGCTGGTTTTCCGGGCGAGTTCTTTGAGTGAATCATAAGGGAGAGGTGCATAGGAACCGTCGTTGAGGAGTTCAGCATAAACGATTCTTGAAACGCCGATCCTTTTCATTTCAATGGCATGTTCAAGCGGCGTAACGTCCGTGAGCTGCCGACCGCGTTGCGCCACGACTTTTCCATCGCAGACTTCGACGTTGACAGCGATTTTCCTTGTGCCAAATTCCTTGATAAGGTTTTCAATAAGACCCGGGTTTTCAATGGCTGCGGTGCCAACGATAACGCGATAGACACCTAAATCCAGAACACTTTTTATTTCTTCGTGTGATCTCAGGCCGCCGCCGACCTGGACGGGAATATCCACAGCCTGAACCAGTTTTCGAATGATATCTTTGTTAACGACTTTTCCCTCCTCGAGTCCATCACGGTCAACAACGTGCAGGGTCTTTGCATTTTCTCCGCGCCACAGGATCGCCATTTTTACAGGGTCGATCGAATAGATGCGTTCCGATCCGGGAACTCCCTGAACGACTTCAAGACAGTATTGTTTGCTGATTTCAATGGAAGGGAAAATCAAAAGCATAGAAATCTCATAAAAACTTAGAAAAATTCAGAAGCTTAAGTGTAGACTTCTAATGTTGGACCAAAAAATTGAAGCTTTGCGAGTCCGATGACAGGTCAAAGTGCTGAAAAAATGGCTGAAATTCAAGAAATGCTTGACTTCCGAAGTCTGGCGGGGACAGCGCTTTAGAATTCGGAAGTCTATAAGGAATGACTAGTTCATCTTGTCTGTTGTCGGATTGCCGAAGCACAAACCGCTCTTTCACCGCCCCGATTGAATTCGTTTGCGCCTGTTCTTGAGGTAATCGACGAAAATGAATTCACCGAGGTTGTTGAGGGAGGAATAGTACGCCCGTCCGTGGTTCGCTTTGGTGAACTCTTCCACGAAGTTGATGAGGTAAGGGTCTTGCGCCACCATGAATGTACTCACTGTGACTTTTTCCCGGCGGCACTGGACCGCTTCATCCAGAGTTTTGTTCACGATGCGAGGGTCGAGTCCGAAGGAATTTTTGTAGAGACGTCCGGCATCGTCGAAAATGGCCGAGGGTTTGCCGTCCGTTACCATGAATATTTGCTTGTTAATGTTGCCACAACGGCGCAACAAGCTGCGCGCCAGCTGCAACCCTGCCCGCGTGTTTGTGTGATAAGGCCCGACGTTGAGAAAAGGTAGCTCAGCCATGCTGACGACTTTCGCCTCATCGCCAAAGACGACAAGTGCAAGATAATCGCGGGGAAATTTCACGCTTATGAGTTCGGCCAGAGCGAGGGCAACCTGTTTGGCCGGTGTAATACGGTCTTCGCCGTAAAGAATCATACTGTGACTGATATCCAGCATCAAGACAGTTGCGCAGTTTGTCTGGTGTTCGGTTTCGTAGACTTCGAGGTCCTCTTCCTGCAGCCGAAAATCGTCGATGCCGTCTCGCTTGAAAGCATTCGTTAACGTTGAGGTAAGGTCGATATTCGTTGGCATGTCGCCGAAGATCCATTTTTTCGTCTCGCTCAGGCGGTCGACGCCAGTACCGGTATGAGGAGTTTCGTGATTTCCCCCCGGTGCTTTTTTGAGCGAAGTAAAAATTTGCTTTAGCGCATCCTGACGGATTTTCTGCACACCTTTGGTGGTCAGGATCTTTATCCCGTCGACCTCTTCGATGATTCCCAATTCCTTGAGTTTGTTAATGAGGTCCTCAAGAGTCAGGTTTTCATCGAAGATGCCATACTGTTGCGCAACCTGTTTGAGCCATTCCAGTGCTTCCTCGACGTCGCCGCTTGTTTGAATGGTCAAATAACTGAATAACGATGTCAGAGATTCGAGGCGTTGCTCGTCAGTCTGTGATTGCGCTGTCCATTGTGCATAGATAAATCGCATTTAGATTTCTTCCTCGAATGGTTTTCCTTTGGAAGTAAAAATGCTTCCGACCATATCTTTATACGAGGTGACGTGCTCAGCTTCCTCTTTGGCGATTTTAGAGTTTTGATGCAAAGCATCGAGGACAAACTCCATAGCGGATGAAAGCTCGTACTTGCTTGATTCAGGAAGTTTCAGGTATTTTCGCGTAATCTCACGCAGACCCTTGACGCGGTCGAGCTCTCTCAAATAAGCTTCAATCGGCATGTCGTCGCCAACTTCTACTTTATTCCCTGATTCAAACCAACCGACTATTCTTGAGAATTCCGATTCGTCGATTCTCGTTTCTGCCCGTTCCTTTGGTTTGCGCTGTAGCGGGTCCGGGAAATATTTCTTGAAAACCTCGCGAACAGCTTTCCCCACCAAGGCCTTGCTGACTTTTACCGAACCCTCTTGTTCGCCTTCGAAGACCAGCTCGATTTTTCCGGTCATTCCGGGCAAGGCATGAGGCAGGTCGCAGACACGAGGAACAACGCATGGGTCTTTTAACATGATGGCACGGCGTTCCGCATTGCTAATCAAATTCTCCATGGCCGAAATCGTCAGGCGGGCGCTGACACCCGACTTTTGGTCGACGAACTCGCTTTTGCGTGCTTCAAACGCCACTTGTTCGACAATTTCCCTGAAGTAAAGCGGAATGACGATATTGCGGCCATCCCTCTGAACCCACGCCTCTTGCTGGGTGATCTTGATGGCATCATCAAGAGATTTTGGATAATGCGTCAGAACCTGAGAATCAATCCTATCTTTGAGAGGTGTTATCAGATTCCCTCTATTCGTGTAATCTTCCGGGTTGGCCGTGAAAACGATCATAATATCCAGGGGAATACGCACGTTGAACCCGCGAATCTGAATGTCCTTTTCTTCCATGATGTTGAAAAGGCCAACCTGGATGCGGGGCTGCAGGTCCGGCAGCTCATTGATGGCAAAGATGCCGCGGTTCGTTCTCGGGATGATGCCGTAATGGATTGCGCCTTCATGCGCATAGTGTAATCGTTGCGTTGCCGCTTTGATGGGGTCGATATCGCCAATCAAATCAGCGATGGTTACGTCGGGAGTCGCAAGTTTTTCCGAAAATCGCGCGTCGCGGTAAATCCATTCTATTTCGACGTCCTCTCCGTGTTGAGCAACAAGATCCACACATCGCTTGCAGACAGGCTTGAAGGGGTTATCGTTGATCTCGCAGCCCTTGATGGTTGGAATGTACTCGTCCAGAAGTGAAGGGAGTTGACGGACGATGCGAGACTTTGCCTGCCCGCGCAGTCCAAGGAGGAGAAGGTCGTGACGAGCCAGCAGAGAGTTTACAATTGCCGGGATAACAGTCTTCTCGTAGCCGATGATGCCCGGAAACAACTTCTCGCCCGATTCCAATTTCTTTATAAGGTTTGTGCGGACTTCCTCTTTTACCGGATGGACAGTGTATCCAGTTCGTCGAAGTTCGCCAAGCGTTGTTGAACGACTCATAGAAGAGTGGTCTCCTCGTTGAATGTAATCAATGATGAACCAATTTCAAAATTGGAAGTCCCTCGATTAAGTCTTACCTTTAATAATCGATGAACGCAAAATCTAAAACGCTTGTGATTCGTTTTAGTTCCGTGGGGGACATTGTTCTCTCAACGCCTTTGTTGAGGGTCTTGAGAAAAAGGTTTCCGGAAGGGCAGGTCGATTACGTCACCAGAAAAGAATATGCGGAGCTTGTCCGGTCGAACCATAACCTCAACGTCACCTACGAGTACGATGCTGCCACCGGCTTTGCGGGATTGCGGAAGCTCAAGCAGCGGATCGTCGCCGAAAAATACGACCTCATCGTGGACATCCACGATAGCCTGCGGAGCAAGTATCTGAGAAGCTTTCGAGCTGGGACAGAAACAGTGGCGATCAACAAAAGAAAATTTGAACGCTACATGCTTGTTCAGAGAAAGGAAAATCTTTACAAAGAAGTCGTTTCTGTGGCCGATCGTTATATCGAGCCGCTGTTGAGGTTCGGCGTTGAAAACGACGGAAATGGGCTCGAATTACACATTCCCGATGAAGTGCTGTTTGGTGTCTCGGGAAAAATCGCAAAACTGAACCTGAGCCGATTCGAAAAAGTGGTCGGTTTGTGTCCCTCGTCGAGGCATTTTACCAAGAGATGGCCGGCCGAAAGATTTGCCGAAGTCGGAGCGAGGTTCGCGAAGGAACATGCGGCAAAGGTGCTTATTTTTGGCGGCCCCGGAGACACGGAATTGTGCTCTTCTGTGGAATCCCGGATCGCTAGTTCTGAAGGAGTCGAAAAAGTGACATCGCTTGCGGGCCAGCTTTCCCTGCTTGAAAGTGCGGCCGCCATGCAGCTCTGTGATGTCATTGTTACGAATGACTCCGGCTTGATGCATCTGGCGGCAGCCATGCAGAAAAAAATTGTGGCACTGTTTGGCTCGACGGTACGAGAATTCGGATTCTTCCCGGTGGCAACACACAGTGTCGTTGTAGAACGAGAAGGACTTCCGTGCCGGCCATGTTCTCACATCGGCAGGTCTTCTTGTCCTGAAGGGCATTTTCGCTGCATGAAAGAGATTTCTCCTGGAGAAGTTTTCGAACAAACAAAAAAACTGATGGGGGCGAATTGAAAATGAAACATCAAATGCGTTGCATAGGGCCAGAGGATTGGGTACATTTACAATTGCATTGAAATGGCTATACGTTATTTCCACATTTCACCATCACTCATTCAGGGCTCATGACAACAGCAGACGCTTTACGCATTCTCATTATCGATGACGAACGTTCGTTTGGACTGGGACTTGAGATGGCTCTAAAGATGAATGGGCTGGCTGCAAAGTCGGTCGATTCTGCCGAAACTGCGGTTGAACTTCTTGAAAACGACGTCTTTGACGTCATTATTGTTGATTATTCAATGCCGGGGATGAACGGCGTGGATTTCTTGAAGTGGATGAAGGAACATCAGATCGATACTCCGGTTCTAATGGTCACAGGAGCCGGGTCTGAAAATATCGCCGTTGAGGCGATGAAATCCGGCGCCTACGACTATTTTCGAAAAGAACATGTAGACACAGAGCGGCTGACTGCGGAAATCAAGAATATCTATGAGCAATACAGGGTTGCACGCGAAAAAAAGGAAATGGAACTTGAACAACGCCGCGCAAAGGAAAGAGAAAAGGAACTCGAATCCCTCCAGATGTTTGAAGGAACACTCAATTCGATCAGACAGTTTGTCGAAAATGGCCTTGCAAGCCTTTCGAGGAAAGTTCAAATGAATGGTGAACCGCTGTTACCATACGTGAAGGAAGAAGGCAAAGGTCAATTCAAGAAATTTCTTGATGACGTGAAAATCGAAATTGAACTCGTTGGCTCTGGTGCGAAATCCATTTCTGATTTCTCTGCGCTGGTGGCACGAAAACTGGAAAGCATCCAGGCAGAGCGAAAACGTTTGGATGCAGAAAATCGGCCACCATCACGCGTTACGAGCCCTTCAGGAATGCTCTCGTAAAAGTTCTGTCATCGGAGTAGCTGTTCCGACCAGGTTGCAACTATCTGTTCAACCGATTATTCTGGAATAACCAATTCGAGCGTTTTTCGTATATTGTTAATACAACGACCCCGTAGCTCAATTGGATAGAGCAACAGCCTTCTAAGCTGTAGGTTGCGCGTTCGATTCGCGCCGGGGTCACGAGAACCCAGTTCTGAGCCAGAGGCTCATCCGCCTCCGGAGGAGATTCTGGGCGGGGTCACAAGGATAATTCCGGAATCGGATTAATGGAGTTTTGGATAAATGGAATCTTTTCGTTTGAATCGATTCTAACGCCACATCCGCCCTGCCAAGCTTGACCCCGCACGTCATTCTACGAACTCATAATCTCAGCAAGAAATACAAAGACCGTTGGGCGGTCAGGAACCTGAGCCTCGAAGTCCATCGGGGCGATATTTTTGGATTCCTCGGCCCCAACGGCGCCGGCAAGAGCACAACCATCCGGATGATCCTTTCACTCATAAGGCCGACAGAAGGTCGCGTGGAGTTGTTTGGTTATGACTTGAAATCGCACCGCTCGAAAGCCCTCAGCTCTGTCGGAGGAATCGTCGAAAAACCTGATTTCTATTCTTATCTCTCTGCTGTCCGAAACCTTGACCTTATCGGTTCCCTGAATGGTGGCGTGGAAAAGAAGCGCATCCTCGAGGTTCTCGATGTTGTCGGGCTTTCAGGGCGAGGCGGAGACAAGGTCAAAACGTTTTCGCACGGAATGAAGCAACGCCTGGGGATTGCGCAGGCGCTCCTTTCGGACCCTGAGCTTGTCGTTCTCGATGAGCCCACGAGTGGCCTCGACCCGCAAGGTATGAAGGAAGTGCGTCAACTTATCCTTCACCTGGCGAAAGAGCAGAAGAAAACCGTTTTCCTGTCTTCACACCTTCTGAATGAAATCGAACTCGTGGCCAACCGAATGGCCATTATCAACAAAGGCGAGCTCGTCGTCCAGGGTGAAGTCAAAGCATTGCTCGATGAAGGAGGCCGGTATGTCGTTGTTGAGGGTGAACCGAAAGCAAAGATCAAAGCTGTGCTGAAGAAAAACAAAAAGCTTCTTGAGGGTTTTACCGAGCGTGATGGTTCTTTTGACGTGAAAATGGATTTCGATGATGTTCCGATGCTGAACAATGCCCTGGTGAAGGCCGGCGTCCGGGTTACCGCGCTTGTCCCACGCCGCTCACTGGAAGATTTTTTCCTATCGATAACGGAAAACCAAGGCAAGGTATGAGTCTCATTCCGGAATTTTTCCGTCTCCTTCGTGTTGAAATGGTCAAAACATTCCTCAAGAAACGAACGTATCTCGGTTTCCTGATTATTCTGCTTATTGTGCCCCTCGTGGAAATCGCGCTGAAAATCGAGGGAGGACGGTTCTTGCGTATGGCGATGAGGGGCATCGCACAGGACTTTATCCTTCTTGGCAATGTCTTCAACGGATGGTTTGTAAGTCTCCAGATTATGAACAGCCTCTGGATTCAGATTCCCATCCTTATTTCGTTCGTTGCCGGCGACCAATTGGCAGGTGAAGCGACCGGCGGAACGTACAGGCTCCTTCTCATCAGGCCGGTTTCGAGGACGAAGATATTCCTGGCAAAATATCTCACCACAGTTTTGTATGTCGTGTTGTTTGTGACGTTTCTTGGCGTGCTGAGCGTGGGGCTTGCGCTGCTGCTTCTCGGGAGCGGCGATATGATCGTTCTTCAGCAGGGCATTCTTGTATTGCCGGAATCCGATGTTGCATGGCGATTTGTGATGGCCTATATTCTTGCGGCATGGTCGATGACGACGGTTGCATCGATCGGATTCCTATTCTCGTCGTTTGTGGAAAATGCGATCGGGCCAATCGTCGGAACCATGGGCGTGATCATTGTTCTTACCATTATTACCGTCATTCCCGTCGAGACGTTTTCCGGAATTCGCGAGTATCTGTTCACATACCACATGGCTTCGTGGCAAAAAATGTTTGCTGATCCCGTTCCCTGGGGAGACATCAGGAGTTCAGTTCTGAATTTAGCGGGTTATATCATTGCGACACTGACTGCAGCATGGATTATTTTTGTGCGAAAGGACGTTTTGTCGTAGCCAAGAGCGCCAATACCGCCATTCCCGCCATAAAGATCGGCGGGTAAAAAGATTGGCGGTCAGGAAAGATTGACGCAAGCCAATCAAATAAAGGAGCCGCATGGACGCGTACATCATTGGCATAGTTGTTTACCTGGCCATCCTCATAAGCGTCGGTCTCTATAAAAGCCGCAGCGTCAAAACGCAGGATGACTTCATGGTCGCGGGGCGGAAGACGTCGGCGTTGTTTCTTGCCGGAACGCTTGTGTGCACGTGGGTTGGCTCCGGCAGTTTATTTGGCGGATCCGGGCTCGCTTTTCGGCAGGGCTTCTCAATGCTCTGGATGAGTGCGGGCGCGTGGGTGGGAATAGCCATTGTGTACTTTCTTGCGCACCGCGTCAGAAGGATTTCACAATATACCTTGTCCGATATCCTCGAGAAACGATACAACTCTGTTGCCCGGCTGCTTGGAACGTCGGTTGTGATCATCGCCTACCTCACGATTGCAGGGTACCAATTTCGCGGGGGCGGCAGGCTGCTCAACATTCTGACAGGCATCGACCCGCAGACAGGTGCGGCAATTACGTGTGCCGTGGTCATTCTCTTTACCGTGATCGCTGGCCTGGTTTCGATCATAGCCATCGACTTGTTCAACGGCATCATGATTACTGTCGGCTTGCTGATCGCGGTTCCACTGGCGTACGGTGCTGTCGGCGGAGCTCAGGAATTGGCGACTTTGCCGGCGGAACGGTTTCAAGTTTTTGGCCACGAGGATTGGGTGTGGGCGACGGGAGTTTTCTTTCCGACGTTTTTCTTGCTTTTAGGCGAGAGCAGCATGTACCAAAAATTCTTTTCTGCGAAGGATGAACACACTGCGCGCAAGGCTGTCATTGGCATGATCATCGGCGTTGTCTTTATCGAATCCGCTCTGGCGTTCCTTTCGATCATCGGAAGCTCAAAGTATATAACGCTGGCTCCTTTTGCTTTGGCAGATGGAACGATAGACAAGGCCGCGACAGAAACAATCATTATGTATGTCGCGCGCCACGACCTGCCAACCTTTGCCGGCGTTTTACTGATATGTGCGGCTGTGGCCATTATCCTTTCCACGGCGAACACATTCCTTATGGTGCCGTCTACAAACATCGCAAGGGACATCTATCAGCGCTTTATCAATCCGGGAGTATCCGAGCAGGCTATCGTGAAATTTCAACGAATGTGGATTGTCATACTCGGCGTTGTAGCTTTTGTGGTGGCGAATTTTTTCAAAAGCATTCTTGATATGGCCTTCACGGCATATACGATGGTTGGTGCTGGATTGACTCCGGCATTGTTGGCGGCCTTCTTGTGGAAACGTGTAACCGTGCAGGGCGGAGTTGCATCTATCATTGCCGGCATGGGCGTGACTGTCGTTATCACTGTCGCAAATATCGCGTTACCCACACATCTTCTGGAAACCGACTATATTATCATTCCGGCCGCGGCAGCCTCACTCGTGTGTCTCGTCGTTGTGAGCTTGATGACTGCACCCTCTCCCGAAGAGAAATGGAAGCCGTTTATGGAGGAGAAGAGTTCACCGTCGTAACATATGTCGAAACCCCGACAGTACTACGATACATCTGAAATCACTGTAACGTTTGATCCCGATGTCTGCATACACTCCGGCGTTTGCGTGCGCGGGTTGCCTGCTGTTTTTGATATCAAGCGCAAAAGATGGATAAGGCCGGAACGCGCAGTTTCCTCAGATGTGGCTTCGCAGATCGATCGGTGTCCGTCGGGTGCTTTGCAGTATGGAATGAAGAAGCCATCAAAGACCTCAAGCGAAACATGCAAGTCGTGACGACAGGCGCAGCGAAGATCCTGATCCATTGCTTTCTTGTTGTCGTGACTGTCAGCGCCTATTCTCAGACAAAAACAGGCGATGCTATTCTGAGGAATGTTGAAGGGAACACGCACGGAGTAGAGGATTTTACCGTGACGCTCGAAGGCGAAATCAACATGGAGCGCTTGCGCGTTCCGCGGACGACCGCGACGATGTATTACAAAAAGCCCGACAAGGTGGCGTTCGATTCACAGGGGTTTGGACTCGTGCCGAGAGAAGGCGTTTTACTGAATGCCACTGTTCTGCGCCAGCGGTACAATTCTACGATTGCGGGCGACGACACTGCAAAGGGAAAGAAAGTAATCAAGTTACAGCTTGTTGCAAAAGACCCGAAAACGAGATTGCGCGAGCTGCAACTCCTGGTCGACCCGGTCAATTGGGTTATCGTGAGAGCTCAGACAACGCCGTACGAAGGCAGGGTATTGACGCTCGAATTTTCATACGCAAAAGAAGGCGGGACCTACTGGCTTCCACGAACGATGAGAGCGATGTTTGGAACGACTGTCGTGCCGGTCGAGCGTCCACGCTTCGACAGCAACCCCGCTCCTGCCGGGCAGCTCGAAGAGATTCAGCGGTCCACGCCCCGTTCCGGCTCCATAACAATCAACTACACAAACTACCGCATCAACACCAACCTTCCCGACAGCCTCTTCCAGGCAAAAGAAACAAAGTAGCACCACTGGCAGAGGCTGTGCAAAATGGAGGTCGGGACGGTGTCCCGACCAGGTTGAGTTTCCGAAAATCTCTGTTTTTCCACATTTCGTCGGGACTCAGCTACGATTCGAAAGTACTTTTTGCACAGCCTCTACAGCGATATGAAAAATAGTACTTGACACGCCCGTCTCTGTTTTCTATATTTAGGTCAACCTAAATTTATATTTAGGAATAACAATGCCCAGCGAACAGCTCGAAGATTATCTCAAGAATATCTACAAGATCCAGACGAGCGAGGGAAAGGTTTCGACGACCTTGCTTTCGCAAAAACTCAGGATTTCACCGCCCTCGGTCACTGAAATGCTGAAGAAGCTGGCGGAGGAGGGCATTGTCTCGCACACGCCGTACAAAGGTGTTCAGCTGACCAGGGAAGGGCGAAGAATGGCGCTTCAAATCATCCGGAGGCACCGTTTGTGGGAAGCATTCCTCGTGGATGTGCTCAAATACGACTGGCATGAAATCGACGAGGAGGCCGAAAAACTCGAACACATTGCCTCCGAGCGCCTGGAACGAAGGATCGACGAAATTCTCGGCTATCCGAGCACGGATCCCCACGGCGACGCCATCCCGACAAGGGAAGGAAAAGTCCAAAGCCTTCAGCACGATACTCTGGCGGAAGTCACGCCGGGAAACACGGCAACAGTTCGGCGCGTGAGCGACGCGAATCCCGACATTCTCCGCTACATGTCGAAACTCGGCATTGCATTGAACACAAAGATCAAAGTAAAAGAGAGAATCGATTTCGACGGATCGCTGAGAGTGGAGGTGGGAGGGAAGCAAGAATTCATCAGTGCCAAACTCGCCCGGCACATTTTTGTGACTGTTATCGAAAGAACTGAGAAGTCGGCATGAATGTTTCCTGGGAAATCATTGTCTTGATTCTTGCTCTTATCGCTGTCATGGTGCTTGTGCCTCGCTCAGATTTTCTGGCACGGTGGCGCGGTTCTCATCGAGACGAACCAAGGATCCTCCGTGAAGACGCCTTGAAGCATATCCACCACTGCGAATATTCCGGGGTTCCGTGCACCCTCGATAGTCTCGCCGGCGCTCTGGGATTGGACCGGAACCGCACCGCAAACCTCCTTGATGAGTTGGTCGGGCGAAAACTGATCGCTTATAACGGCATGCAGCTTTCTCTGACTGAGTCGGGAAGAAACTATGCCTTGTCCGTAGTTCGCGTTCATCGACTCTGGGAGCGATACCTTGCGGATGAAACCGCCGTAGAAGAACTGCGCTGGCATGAGGAGGCTGAAAAACAGGAACACCGCCTTTCTGCTGAGGATGCCGAAAGCCTTTCGAGGCGTCTCGGCCACCCGCTGTATGATCCCCACGGTGACCCGATTCCAAGTCAGGGAGGAGTCGTTCCAGAACCCAAAGGAAAACCCCTTCAAGCTTTTGGTCAAGGAGAGGTTGTGCGGATTGTCCATGTAGAAGATGAGCCCGCATCAGTGTATGCGCAGCTGGTCGAAGCAGGCCTCTTTCCCGGCACAACCATAAAGATTGCAGGCTCAGGACCTGAAAAAATCATTGTGGTGAAAGAAGGGAAGTCGATTGGTCTCACGATGAATCTTTCGGCGAACCTGACCGCCGTACGCGTACCGCCTGCACAATTCAAAAAAGAACAGCGGACGCTTGCTTCTCTGGATTTGGGCGTAAGCGGGGTTGTTTCCAGGATTTCCCCCGCATGCCGTGGCCTTCAGAGGAGGAGGCTGATGGATCTGGGAATTGTCCCCGGAACCGTGATTGAGGCCGAAATGAAAGCCGTAGGGGGTGACCCCACTGCCTACCTGATCCGGGGAGCAATAGTAGCTCTTCGCCGCGACCAGGCGCGGCTCGTTTATCTTGAAGAAGAAAGAGCAACATCATGACCACGCATGCAGATCACTGCGAAGTTTGTCCAGTGAATAAGAATTCGAAGCTCGTTCGGATGGGAATCGACGTCACGTCGTTCGACCATCTCGTGGCGTTGGCGGGAAACCCCAACGTCGGGAAAAGCACAGTGTTCAACAGTCTCACGGGTTTGAAGCAACATACAGGCAATTGGCCGGGCAAAACGGTCGTGCGGGCTGAAGGAGCCTTCGCATACGGAGGGAAACGGTTCAAAGTTGTCGACTTGCCTGGAACCTACTCGCTTCTCTCGACTAGTAATGACGAGGAAGTTGCAAGGGACTTCCTTCTCTTCGGGAGTCCTGATGTCACCGTCGTTATTGTCGACGCCACACGGCTCGAAAGGAACATGAATCTTGTCTTGCAGGTGCTTGAAATAACGGACCGGGCCGTCATTTGTCTCAACCTTGTAGATGAGGCAAAACGCCATGGAATAACGGTCGACGCGCGCTCACTGATGCGGGAAACCGGTGTTCCTGTCGTGCCGACGGTGGCGCGGACAGGTGAAGGGATGCCGGAGCTTCTTGGCAGAATTGACGAGGTGGCTTCGGGTGAATTCGTGTGCAAGCCGCGGCGTGTCTGGACCGAGTCAAAGAGGCTAAAAAAAGCTGTCGACGCCGTTGCCGAACAATTGAAGAAGGAGTTTCCTTCCCTTCCAAATGTCCGGTGGGTTGCCCTGCGCCTTTTTGAGGGAGATCAGAAGATCATTGACGCGATTCGTTCGGGAGAGCTAACCGACCTTGCCGAATCTGTCCGTACAAATGGCGCAGCGAAAAACGAGAAAACGGTACATCATGTCACGACATGAGGAAATATTCAAGACTGTTGAATCGTTGAGGTGGAATCTCGGAGACCGTCTCCACGACGATGCCGTTGAGGCGATTTATGCCGAAGCTGCCCGTATCTCTGCGCGCTCTGTGACAGTAGCCGGCGAAGCAAAGAGGCCGACATTCGACCAGACCCTGGATCGGCTCGTCACGAACCGGTGGATGGGGATTCCCATGATGGTCCTCATTTTGGCAATTGTTTTTTGGATTACCATCGAAGGGGCGAACATCCCGTCGGCGTTTCTTGCGAGCATCCTTCTGGACGCATTTCATCCTGCCTTAAAGCAATTCGGGGACAATGTGCTCATGCCCTGGTGGCTGAGCGGGCTGTTGTTTGACGGAATTTATCTCGCAATGGCCTGGGTGGTCAGCGTGATGCTTCCTCCCATGGCGATTTTCTTTCCCCTCTTCACGCTGGCGGAGGACTTTGGCTACCTTCCGCGTGTGGCATTCAACCTGGACAGCCTTTTCCGTAAAGCCGGAGCGCACGGAAAACAGGCGCTGACGATGGCAATGGGATACGGCTGTAATGCCGCCGCAATCATTTCGACGAGAATCATCGATAGTCCGCGCGAGCGACTCATTGCTATTCTGACGAACAACTTCGCGATCTGCAACGGCCGATGGCCAACGCAAATCCTTATCGCTACTATTTTTGTCGGCTCGCTTGCCCCGGCAGCTTTTTCAGGACTGGTTTCCTCCTTGACGGTTGTGGCCGTCGTGATGATAGGCGTGCTGACGACATTTGTCGTCTCGTGGGGTCTCTCGAAAACCATCTTAAAAGGAGAAGCATCTTTCTTCAGCCTTGAGCTTCCTCCGTACCGGCCGCCGCGCATCTGGCAAACTATTTACACGTCGGTCATTGACCGGACGCTGATTGTATTATGGCGGGCTGTCGTCTGGGCCGTTCCTGCGGGCGCAGTTATCTGGCTTGTCTCAAATATTCACGTCGGACAGGAAAGCCTGGCAGAACACGCAGTTCGGTTCCTCGACCCTGTCGGCCTCGCTGTAGGGCTGAACGGAGTGATCCTTCTTGCGTACATCATCGCAATTCCCGCGAATGAAATTGTCATACCAACGGTCCTTATGCTGACAGTGCTTGTGGCCCGGATGGCGGGCGTAGGGGTCGGAGCTGGAGTGATGTTCGAGCTTGACTCAGAGCTCGCTACAGCTCAGGTGTTGAAGGCCGGAGGTTGGACGCTGTTGACAGGAATCAACCTGATGCTGTTCAGCCTTTTGCACAACCCATGTTCAACAACGTTGTACACCATCTACAAGGAGACGGGAAGTGCAAAGTGGACTACGCTTTCCGCAATGATCCCTCTTGCTCTTGCCTTTCTTGTCTGCTTTGCAGTTACTGCGGGATGGAAAATCTTCGGGTAACTGCAGTCTTGCAGAGTTACCGTTTTGAAGTTCTCGCAAGGATGACCTCGCTTTGATGAAGTTCTTGTTATTTCGACGTTAGAAAAACTATGAAAAACTTCCTATCAACGAAACGGTTCAGACTTCTCATAATCATTGCTGCCGCATGTTACTTCCTGCTGGCATGTGAAGCGTTTCTTACCGAACCTCCCGAACCCGGAACGACCTTTGAAGAAACATTGCCCGATCTGACGAAGGAAGAACTGGCGGCATTTGCGCGCGGTGATGAAGCATTTGGACACGCCTTCAGTGTTAAAGAAGGGCTCGGCCCGATCTTTAACCAGCCTTCGTGCGAAACCTGCCATCCGAGAGACGGCAAGGCTCATCCTGGGAAAAACCTCATCCGGTTCGGGATGACAAGCGGAGGAGTGACCGACCCTTTGGTGGAACTCGGTGGCCCACAATTGCAGGATCACAGCATCCCTGGCGTTCAAGCTGAGGTTCTTCCGTCACAGGCAAACGCAATTTCTCCCCGAAGTGGCCCCGTCGTTTTTGGAATCGGATTGATTGAGGCAATTCCTGACTCCGTGATTCTTGCAAATGTGGATTCCAACGACGCCAACACAGACGGTATTTCCGGAAGGCCCAATTGGGTTTCAGCTCCTGACTATCTGGGCAAAGGTCCCGGACTTCATCTCGGCAAGTTTGGACGAAAAGCCGGAGTCGCGTTTCTGCTTCAACAAGTGGTTACTGCTTATCAGCAGGACATCGGCATCACGACGGATTTTGTGCCGGAGGAAGCGGGACATCCTCAGGCAGGAACTTCTGTGCGGGATGATGCCGCCGACCCTGAACTGCCCGCCGTAGTGGTAAACGATGTCGTTGCTTATCTAAGAACTCTGGCGCCGCCGAAGCGTGGAACAAGAACACCGGAAGTCCAACTAGGTGAACAGTTGTTCAATCAGGTTGGTTGCGCGAGTTGTCACGCTCCCAAAATGAGAACGGGCCAGAGCCCAACCAAGGCATTGAATAATGTTGATGTAGAATTGTATTCTGACTTATTGCTGCACGACATGGGGCCTGAACTAGAGGATAATTTTTACGAGGGGTCTTCAAACGGAAGGGAGTGGAGGACGACGCCATTGTGGGGACTGAGACTTGTCGGTGAATTCACGGGAGGGACCCCTTATTATCTGCATGATGGGAGGACCTCCGACCTGATTCAAGTCATCCAGCTCCATGGCGGTGAAGCGGCGCAGGCCCGAACGAATTTCTTCCAGGTGTTGACGGAGAGTGAACGTAGTGCACTGATAAAGTTTCTCGAGTCTTTATGATTTCCAACAGGATGAAGAGGCGCCAGTTTTTCAAGCGCTCGACAGGGTTCATCGGGGCGGCATCGATGCTTTCCGCGGTAAGCCAGATCGGATGCATTCCATCAACTGCCCCGGCGATGAGAGCCGAGCTGTCGCAAAACAAGATTGCATTCAACACAGCAATTCCGGAATTGTCCAAAGTTGGAGACGGTGTCAAACTGGAAAACAATGGCCTGGAATATCCTATTCTTCTCATCAGGAAATCCGAATCTGATTTCGTTGCAGTCTCAACTGAATGCATGCATCTCGGCTGCCAGGTTCGCATGCAGCGTATAATTCTGCGTTGTCCTTGTCACGGCTCCGCTTACGACCTTGAAGGAAAAGTGCTCAACGGGCCGACAGAAGAGCCATTGAAACGATACAATATTCGAATGAAGGAGAACATTGCAGAAATCCTCGTCCTGTAAAATCCTGAAAACTGCTGTTGCTTTCCTGACCGTGTGTGTCAGCCATGTTGCTGCCGCACAACAGGATTCCATTCAACAGGTTCAAAAGCCATTTGTTCCCGGCGGAATTTACGATAAGCCGTTCATCACCAGACTGGGAGGAAAGACGGCCCTCGGTGGATACATGGATGTTATTGGTGGGTTCGAAAGGGCCGCTGGAGTGAACGAGGGCTGGTCCTTTGAAGCACGACGCTTCAATTTGTTCACGTATTCCGTTCTAGCAGACGGAATCATTGTGACGTCGGAAATCGAAATCGAACACGGCGGCGAAGAGATCAAACTCGAATACGGGCTGCTGGACATCGAATTCAACGAAGCGTTGAATTTGCGCGGTGGGATGATTCTGTCTCCTCTTGGAAAAACAAACCTCGTCCACGACAGTCCGAAACTTGAACTTGTCGAGAGGCCTCTCATGGCCACCGAAGTGATTCCTTCGACACTGTCGGAGGCGGGGCTTGGGTTCTTCGGGGCCTTTTACCCGTCGGATCAATCCAGATTGACCTATGAAATCTATACCGTCAATGGGTTTAACGAAGATATCATCGAAGCTACTGCACGAACGACAATTGCCGAAGGGAAGAATAAACTGTTTGAGGAAGACAACAACGGCGAACCTGCATTCGTTGGGCGAATGGCATTTAGTCCGGTTTTTGGGACTGAAGTCGGAGGCTCATTTCATTACGGGGCTTATAACGTTTTCCGCATAGAGGGAGTCGACACGGACGAGAGGAGAACAGTCTCCATCATCGCATTCGATGTCGAGCACTCAGAACCGTGGATTGCCCTGCAAGCGGAGTACGCCACTGCGAGTATTCAAATTCCGTCATCATTACGAGGCGTCTTTTCGGAGAAGCAGGAAGGGTACTTCGTGCAAGCGACGTTGCCTTTTGGCGAGGACATGGTGCCAAGATGGCAACGTTCGCGGTTCGCTTTCTCTTTTCGATATGATTTCGTCGACTTCGACAAGGACCTCGTTGGTGACAGCCATAGCAGGATTACCGCAGGCCTGAATTTCCGGCCGATTCAGGATGCAGTTCTGAAGTTCAATTATGAGCAAAACTGGATTGCCGACCGCGAAAACAACGTGGACAGGAGCGTGAGGTTTCTGGTGAGCCTGGCGTCGTATTTTTGAGCGCTGGAAGAAGCCAGGCTTCTACTTTGTTGCTCGTTTTCAGAATCCTGGCTTCTGACCGCATAAGTGACAAACCGCTTCATCGCATCAAAATCATCTTCTTGGTTTCAGAGTAACCCTGCGTTTCCAAACGATAAAAATACACACCACTGGGTAGTTTTGTTGTGCTAAACGGGATAGCGTACGTTCCAGGGTTCCTGACTTCATCAACGAGAGTTTCGATTTGCTGGCCGAGAGTGTTATAGACCACAACCCTCACTCGTGATTCTCTTGCAACATCGAAGCGAATCATTGTTGATGGATTGAACGGATTCGGGTAGTTCTGATAGAGCTGGAAATTGCTGGGCACTGAGATCGGGATTGTTTCCTCAGCCCCGGTGATGGCGTTGCCGACAGTGAGCTGGTCAAAGTAAATCACGCCGTTTGTTTGAGCACCGTTTATTTGTTTCACGCCGAAGCTGGCAAATCTTCTTCCCGTGCCCGACCCTAAAGGGACGAGGCTTGTCGACATCGTGATCAGCTTCCAACCGGTCCAATTGATAGGCGTCAAAGTAATGACGATGTATCCCGCGCCGCCCGGATAATAGAACCAGTACTCCAGGGTATTTCCGCTGTTGTCTCCTCGCACCCAGGCTCCAAAAATACTTCCGCCTTCTATCGATGGCGTACTCGAGTTATGTTCTCTGATGTAACCGCCTGAAGATTGCGTAAAAGTGTATGTCAGCATTCCCGAGCCGCTTCCCGACTTCTTGGTGTCCGTCGAAATCCCAAACGATGCCTGAACAAGGTTCGTGGTCGTGCTTCCGCTCGTCCCCGGCTGCCACCATCCGCCGATGACGTCAAGTGCATCGATAATGGCGCCGGTGAGGGTGAGCGCCTCATCAGTCATAAAAGAAACCGTTTGCGATGATGCGATGGAATTCCCCCCAAAGTCCTTTGCCTGCTGGTTGATGGAGATTTCGTATTGTGAGAGCGCTTTCAAGTCGCTGACTGGCCGAAACCGAACGCGCGTGTAGCCAAAGCCTGAAGATGAACTCAAACCGGTGACGGGCACACCGGCTCCTCCTGTCTCTCGCAGTTCGAATGCGCCCGACAGTGTGGCCGGGTCAAGTGGCTCGTTAAACTGAATGATCGGTTCGACCGAAAGGCTGATAGAATTCTGATTGTTCGCCGGATAAACTGAAGTCACCTGCGGCGGGATCGTATCGCTTTCGACGGTCTGGAATGAGAAAGAATAAACATCGCTTGCAACGCCGTCGCCGTCCTGGTCTATGCCGATGCCAAGATAATTACGCGCGCCCGTGTCGATGGTCACAGTGTACGATGAATCGAATTCAAAGTAAGCGTTTGGCCTGAAGGACAACGTCCGGTTGTCGGTGGACCATGCCAGCGAGCCTGGAATGTCTGGAGTAATACTGAAATTCAGTTCAACCGAGTTTTCTTCCATCCGTTGGTCGAACGTTATGGAAATGCTCTCGAACACCTGTACTCTGCCTGCGGGAGGGGTCGATGTGACGCGAGGTGCGATGGTATCCTGCCTCACGAGTTGCATATAGAAATCCCAATCCCAGAATTGACCAGGGTCAGTATGAGTGTTGCACGTGGGTTCTTGATGTGCGATAATGTGGTTTCGGTCCTTCGGGATGTTGTATTTCTCGCACATGTATTTCGTCAACGCGGCTGACGCGATGTACATTTCAGGAGTATACCACGCCGGGTTTGAAACAAACCCTTCGTGTTCAATGCCCAGGGAATAGCGATTCCAGCAGCGGGCGTGCCAAGCCCAGTATTTTTCTTCAACCATTTGTGTGATTTCTCCAGCAGGGCCATCGTTCGCATTGTCTTTCAGTCCGTTTATGCAATAGTGTGCGCTTGCTTGCGTCGAAGATTGTTGAAAGTACGAAATGACGGCAAGGTAATAACCTTCCATATCGTGGATAACGACGAAATCACGCGCATATCCGGTTGTGTACCAATGGTCTTGGTACGCTTGAGCCCATTTTGCTCCGGGATAATCAGGTTGGTCGACTTTTTTGGAGAGCCGTTGAGTCTGTTCTTGCAGCGCTTGCTCCTGTATGCGCGCGACTCTCTGTCTCAACGGGGGGAGGTTGATTGGCCGCGCGTTCAATTCAATGCCAAACTGGTGATACCCTCTGGAAAGTCTTTCATAGATATCAAGAGCGTGCTGGTGTGCAAGTTCCGGCTGAGGGATGCCGCTATAGCTGGCGATTGCGTTCTGCCAGCTCTCGATTTCACCCCGCGCGGTTCCTTCGGGAACTGGAAGTTCATCATATAATTTTCTCAGGAGAGCCGCCGCACCGCGGATATTCTGAGCAAAGTCCTTTCTCAGTATCTCATCGCTTTGCCCGATGAGCAGGGCCGCTTCCTGCAGACTGTTTCCAAACCAGGCATCATTGCGCAGAGACATCACGCCATACGCGCGGGGCATGCCGGCGCAGCTCGCCGTATCACCTTCTGCCCATTCGAGGTGTTGCCAGCGTGTTTCGGCGAACGCAATTCCTTTTAAAATGTCCGCGGGAACATTGAACTCGGCTGCCGTGGATTCAAAAGCGGAGATGAGGTGGGCTGAATTCTGACCGAATGAAGTTGAAAACAGGCAAACGAACGTCAGAATAGACTTTTTCATGCTTCTCCAATAATTGAAACCTTTGATACAAGGTACCCATCAATGTTCTGCTAAACAAGACAGCAGTGATGCCCGACAACAACAAAAAAGGCATCCGTCTTTCGACGGATGCCTACTCTATAATTACCGACGAGTGTGACAAATGTCCTTATTTCAAGAGAATCATTTTCCTGGTTTTGCTCAGGCTGCCCGAGCGAAGAGTGTAGAAATATGTCCCGGCAGTAAGATTGGCAGCATCGAAGCTTATTCGATAGGCGCCGGCGCTTTTGAATTCATCAACGAGGACAACAACTTCTCGGCCCAACATGTCAGTCACGTTCAAAGAGACATGGCCCGGTTGGTTGACGGAAAATCGGATCTCAGTGGAAGGATTGAACGGGTTTGGATAATTCTGTGAAAGGACAAATCGAAGAGGCAACTCGGTGATTGCCTCCACCGTTGTCGGACCCTGAATGAGTATGGAATCGGCGCCGGTCGTCGTAAAGGTCGTGGTTGCTGTCAACTGCGGCGGCGCGAGCATGATGATTTCTTCATTACCGTTCTCAAAAAAAACAACATTGCCTGCAGGGTCGACCGTGAGGTCGGCAAACCTGTTGACATCTCCGCCAGCTCCACCGAGGGGTACAGCGTCATCCGGCTTGTAAATGTTTCTTTTGGCAACGAACTGCGATGAAACGTCAGAAATCTCCCAGAGACCAGGAGTGTCGGAAGTGCCATCCGACCGGATCGAAACGTAAATCAGGTCATCGGCGTCGTCGCTTATGTTTGGTCCGCTCCAATGGCCAAGGCCAATAGGGCGTCCTGTCCAAGACACTGACCACATGGCACTTGCCCGTGACACAGGGAGAATTCCGCTGATGTCATACCTCTCCGTTGCTAATCCTCCTGCGACATTTCCATCGATTCCTGTTCCGGAACGTAGATTGACGTAAAGATATCCGTTATCTCCTATGATCAAGTCTCGCACCTGGGTATCAAGCCTTGCGATTGTGTCAAGTGGAGTCGTCAGAGTGTCGCTAAGTCCAAGATTTGCTCTCAGGACAAAGGAGCTATCAGCGAAGTACAGAGCAAATGAGGCTCCGCTTCCAACAGCCGCAATCCCCAACGGACCCCGAAGATTTCGAATGATGATCTTTGGTTGCGATGAATCCGAGGAAACACGGGCGATGATACCTCTTTCAAATGATGAAGAATAGATGCGACCGTCCCAGGCAACGGTTGTGTAGATCGGCGCCTGACCAGTGCCCCAAATGTCGGAGATGGTAGAATTCAGAACCGGGTCTCCCGGTGTGTCTCCAGCCGGAAATCCATCCGCCCGGTATTTCAAAATTGATTGTGCCAGAGGTCCACCAGGCCTATTACCAGCGTATAGGAACCCGAAATTCCTCAGCGCCTGATTGCGAATGACGTCGATTCCTCGAGTAAAGATATTCTGTCCGAGCGCAGAAGTGTTGACAAAAGTGAAAATTGTATAATCTGTGGTCGAATAGCTCGATTGCTGAGCAGAGACTTTGATGATGTAACGTTTCCCCGGGGATGTCCCGGTTCCGTCCCACGTCACGGAGCGCTCGCCCTTTCCCATAGCGCCAGCGTTGATTGTAGCCACCTCGGCGTTATTACTTGCGTCGATAATCTTCAAAATGACTGAGGAAGCCGTGTCATTCAGGACGAAAGATATTCTCGCGAATGTTCCGTCATCGAAACGGCCGTCGAATATCGAGCTGTCGGGGTTAGAAACGCGAATATGGGACGCAAACACATTCGCTGTTACTCTCGACGAAGAGATCACCGACAAAACAGCAAGGAGTATTCCAGCGAAAACCTTCATGAGTTCCTCCAAGAAGGTAAGACAAAATTTAATCAATACAAGACTTTAGCTCGAGAGATGAAGCGAAGCGTGCTATCGTATGAGTATCATTTTTTTTGTTTCAACGAAGCTTCCCGATGTGAGCGTATAAAAATACACTCCGCTGGGTTGGTTACCCATGTTCACAGTAACAGAGTATGAACCAGACTCTAGATACTGGTCAACAGGCTTTTCGAGCCCTCTGCCGAGTTCGTCATAAACTCGAAGGCTTGCATGACCGGCGGTGGGCAATGAGAACCGGATGTTTGTCGCCGGGTTGAATGGATTGGGATAATTTTGGAACAGATGGAAATGCGCAGGTCCCGCGATCTGGATCCGTTCAATCGAGGATGGTGGATCATGTTCCAGGATCACGACCATCGCGTAAGAGCTATCTGCGACGTCGAGATTGGGAATAAGTATTTCTTTTTTTCCGTCACCATCGAGGTCGTTCACGATCGCAGGCACGCGGAAATCGCGGATTGTCGTCGAATCCTTATAAAGGATAGCAAAATCGTAATTTGAGAAGTCATTGAGCAAACCACTTCCCTTGTATTCCATATGGTAGACCACTCGTTCCGAAAATCCAGGTGTAATGACGAAGTCCGTTTTTCCGTCGTCGTCGAGATCGCCTGACGCACTGCTTTCGAGATTAATGAAACTGCCGCCAAGCGTCTTCACGGAATCTACCGTGAGCGAAGCCACGTTGTTGACATTACCAATATAATAAATAGAGGTGAGGGGGCTTCCATCGCCGGAAAGTCCGAACGCGTACATTTCCAGTTTTCCATCACCATTGACATCAGCGAACTGCATGCTATGGCGAGATCCGATATCGTCCGGCGCTTTTGCCTGATTGATATCTGCTTGCAACGTATACGTATTCGCTCCGGTCGCCTCGTAAATGGCAAGGCTATACATGTCCCATGTGAATACCCATATTTCTTTTTTCCCGTCTCCGTCAAAATCAACCACTTTCATGTCATAGACAGCTCCTCCCTTCAATACACTGGAGGAGTCCATGAATTCGCGCTCGAAGACGATGAGGCCGCCGATATCACTGCTTCCTATATTGCTGACGATGAGTGTTCGCCCCGATTGGATTCCGCCGAAGTCATCGCGCCGCGAAATAGTCACCAACTCTTTGTCGCCATCGCCATCAACATCAACGATTTCAATCTTCGTGGGGAGATACAAGAAGTTATTCGGAACAGCATAATTCCATGTCGCACTTGGCGTCGATGGGAAGTTTTTTGCAATGGGATCCCATTCAAAAATGTGTAGACGCGGTGGGTTGGGATCTGCAGACGTCGCTTCCAAAGGAGTTGATAGGAACAGCTCCGGATTCCCATCATTGTCCATGTCCTCGAGTGCAACATAAGGATACGAGCGTTGTGTGCGGTTAGAGTCGGTTGTGAAAGACCACCTTAAGGCATAACTGTCATTCCCCGTATTTTCCATATAATAAACCGAAAAACCGTCAGTAACATTTACGCCTGGTCCCCCGGAAATAGAAGGATCCGTGACGAAAATAAATTCCTTCTTTCCGTCGGCATCAAGGTCAAAGCCTCCTATGAGTTGATACGCTCCTGCCGTGCTTGTAATTCCAATGCTCTGTGGAGTTACCTCGTGAGCGAGGCGATATCCGGCCTCTACAGACTTCTGAGCGCTAAGGCCAGTCGGTAAGAGCGCAAAACAAACCATCAATCGTAAAACTTTTGTCATAAGGCCTCCTCTTGAGTCGGAATGCAAAAGGTCTCGTAATATAGTTTTTTGGTCACAGCCAGGAATCTTCTTCATGAAGGGCCGGCTTTGTCACTTCAGGAGGATCATTTTTCGTGTGTTGGAATAACTGCCAACCTCGAGGCGATAAAAATAGGTTCCGCTTGCCACAGGTTTCCCGGCGTTATTTCTTCCATCCCATTGTACTGTAGAGCGCCCGGCGTCGAATTCTTTGTTGGCGAAAAGCGTTCTCACTTCACGTCCGTTAATGTCAAAAATCCGGAGTGAAGCAGTGCCTGAGGTCGGTAAGAGAAATCTAATTGTCGTTGTTGGGTTGAAAGGGTTAGGGTAGTTCTGGTCAAGCTCATACTGAGTCACCGGACCCTCATAACCGGCCACCGAAACGACGGTGCTTGAGTCCCCCCATTCAAGGACAAAGAACGCGTAGGTTCCTCGTGCCAGGGCTTCGCCCGATTTTAAGGTGTCCGTTCCCGGTTTGTAATTTGCCACAATTTCCCTTCGTCCGTTGCCGTTGAGGTCCATGCCATTCCATGTTACGATGTCAGTAATGGCTCCGCTCGAAGACTTGAATACTTGACCGAGAGAAAAAAGGCTGTCGCTTAGAGTGAAGTTAACTGAATCGGTTGGAGACCCGCTCCCCTTATATTCAAGGGAGGCGACCTTCTGGCCGTTGGGTATGTAGATTTCAAAGCCATCTGAAGAACGACCATGGTCTTGGTCGCCCCAAGACAAGCCGCCCCAGGAGAAAGTGGAACTACTCCATACGCGCTGGATATTGCTACTGCCAACGAAGGAAACATCTGATATGCCGTCGAGAGCGATAAGCGTGCGTCTTCCAGAAACAGGTTCAAGAAGGATGTAAGGAATGTTGACTCCCGCAGCAATAGCGACAGTCGAAGGGTTTCCTGAGACATTGAACTGATTCACGTCGCCAAAATCGACTAACTTAAAGACGCTGCCATCGGTATAAGTATTTGGTGACGGTACATCTATAAAGCCGATTCCCGAACCGCTGGCAAGGTCAGCCCAGCCCAGGACCATGATTTCTTTTTTGGAATCACC
>JACPSI010000077.1 GCA_016193365.1 Ignavibacteriales bacterium | reverse complement strand
GTTGCGCTTTGAGAGCACACGCGCCAACTCGAGCACGACGGCGGAACCGGAGCCGTCGTCGTTCGCTCAGGGGATGTCCGGTCCGGCCGAGTCGATATGTCCACCAATAACGATAATCCTGCCAGTGGCCCCGCGCAGGATTCCCACCGCGGTCCCACTTCGAGTGTTTGTTAATCCGGTGAGCGCATCGCCTTTCACTGCAGCCATCGGCAGTAAAAATGCCTCGTGCAGGCCAAACTCCTTGAATTTTTTCAGAGCAAAATCCATGGCTTTTTGTTCGTTTGGCGAGCCCATCGGTCGGGGGCCGATTTCCACAGACAACACTCGAAGATACGAAGCAGCACTGTCGAGAGAAAAGGGCGTTTGTGAGCGTGCGTTCACGAGAGAGGCAACGATCGCCAAGAAAAAAACGTTGGAACTTTTGAGTGTCATGTTCAGAGTATGAAGAATCTATTTGAGGTATTTTTTGAAAAACACGGCAACTGCATTTTCGTAACGTTTGCCGCCGACGTCCCACACGTCGTTGTGGTTTGCGCCTTCTATTGACAAGAACTGCTTTGGATCGTTGGCGACGGTAAACAGTGATTGAGAGTATTCATGTCTGATAAAAGAGTCGAGTGTGCCGTGAATAAACAAAATCGGTGTACGGAGTCTTTGCACCGCTTTTAGAGGCGACACGTCCCGCGCTTTGAAGCGCGCGATTTTTTGAGACCGGCTCATTGCGACATTACGGAGAAAATGCCAGGGGAGTTTAATAATCCGGCGTTGGTAATCGACTGAAATAGTGCGAAGGTCGGTAAAGCACGCCTCGGCGATCACGCCCTGAATACGGTCATCGATCATGGCCGCCTGGATGGCAACCGCCGCTCCCATCGAAGTTCCAAACACGCCGACGCTTCCCACACGCAGATCCCTTCTTCTCATTAGATAATCAATCACAGTGGAAACATCGTCCTTTTCGTAGTATCCATATGTGCAGTATTTCCCTTCGCTCTCGCCGTGTGCGCGGGAGTCATAAAGAAAAATGTTGTAACCGAGTCTGTACAGAAACTTCGTGAGCGCAATCCCGCCCGTTTTACAGTCTCCCACGCCGTGAAGGTACAACACCGTTCCACGAGAACGACGCTTCGGCTGTGCGACAAGCCAACCATGAAGCCGTATGCCGTCCCGGCACACAATCACAACGTCTTCCTGTGATAGCTTTGCGTCTTTCGGTTCCAGCTGTGTTGTGAACCGCGCGTACCACTCTTTCTTACGTCGCTGCGGCTGAAGAAGGATGAGGGGTCCGATCACCAGCACGACGAGAGCGGCGCTGATCAGAAAAAGAACAATCAGGATGAGGATCGCGAGAAGAAAGGACATGTCGGCAGGGTGAGCGTCTTGGGTCAGCAGCCTCGGCAACTTTTGCCAATAAAATCAATATAAATACGACACGTGTGTGAAGCAAGGAGATTCAATGCTGATTGCACAATTGCGGTTCACGGAGTCCCTCTGTATCTTCAAAAGACCGACGTGTACCCAACCTTTTTTTCTCTCTGAAAGTCTAACTCCATGTCTAAAGGAAAGAAACAATCCGGATCGATGGTGCCGAGCGACGAAGACTTGATACTCAAGGCCAAACATGGCAACATGACGGCTTTTGAGCAGCTCGTCCAGCGCTATGACAAGCGCGTGTTTACCATTGCCGCGACGTACGTTCAAAGTGCCGACGATGCAAAAGACATTTACCAGGAAGTGTTCATCCGGGTGTATCGTGGACTCGGTAAATTCGAACATCGAAGTGAGTTTTCAACATGGCTGTATCGGATCACGACGAACGTTTGTCTCTCGCATAGGACACGCACAAAAAAACATGTACATAGTTCGCTTGACGAAGAACGTGAGGAAGACGACGGAATGACGCATTCAAAAGGCGACTCGTTGCAGGGAGAAGGTTCCACGGACCAGCGGGCAATGAGCTCGGAGATTTCCGACCATGTCAGTCTGGCGATGGAAAGCCTTTCACCTCAGCAACGGATGGTTTTTTCGCTCAGGCATTATGAAGGCTACAAGCTCAAAGAGATAGCGTCGATGATGAAATGTTCGGAAGGGACCGTGAAGAAATATTTGTTCACGGCCACGCATCGGATGCGCAAGAAACTGAAAAACCTCGTGAATTAAGTTCAAGGTGAAACCATGAGACACAAACAATTCCAGGAAATGATTCTCCTCTCATTGTATGGAGAACTGAATCCGGGAGACCAGGGCAAGCTCGACCGTCATCTCTCAACATGCCACCACTGCCGCCTGGAGTGGCAGGAGTTGGCTGTTTTTCATAAGACCCTCGCTTCCTACAGGCCAATTTCAGTGCGGGACAGGGACGTCCTCGACGCCCGTCGTTCGTTGCGTATAACATTGGGAGGCGGCGGGCCTGAAGAAAGTTGGGTGCAGAAAATCCTGGATGCAGTTACGATACCGTTCTTTTCTCAATATAGAGCCGTTCTCGTTTCGGCAGCAACATTTGCCGTGGGTGTAGGATTGGGCTATTACTTTTTTGGAACGCCCGGTTCAACGCAAACGGGATTATTCCGATCCGTCGCCGAGACCGACCAGGCGGCGTTCGATCAGGGTGATGCGCAGATAACGAATTTTCGTATTGTTTCCAAAGACGAAACGTCGGGCCGGGTGGAGTTCGAGTTCGATGCCATGACACCCGTTCGCGTGAAAGGAAATGTGAAAACGGACGAGCGAATTCAAAAAATTCTTGCCCGTGCCGCCGTGAGTGCGGACAACCCCGGGACACGTTTGCGCGTTGTCAGTGAAATCGCCGAACATGCGTCGGCTCAACGGCCGGTCACCAAGGATGTCAAAGCCGCCCTGATTTCCGTGGTCCAATACGATGAAAACCGCGGCGTTCGAAAGGAAGCTCTGAAGGCTCTAGAGAAATTTCTTCCGGATCCAGACGTTGTCAATGCGTTTGTTTATGTGCTGAAAACAGAAAGGAATACCGGCATAAAAATAGAAGCCATCAACAGCCTCGCCAGGGCCCGATTCACCAGCGAGTCGATGACTCAAGAGTTGTTGAATGTTCTCAGAGACAAAGTGGAATCAGACGAAAACAACTACATCAGAATACGAGCAAAAGCAGCCCTCCAGGAGGTCAGCCAATAATGAAAGCACTGTATCATTCACTCATACTGTTTTTCGCCGCCCTTCTTCCGATTGTATCGATCACACTCTCGCAAAAGCGAAATGTGGAAGAACGTGGCGTTCGTTCAAAGTCGTTCACCGTCAACAAAGGCGGAAGCCTGGAGGTGAGCACGAGCGTTGGAGACATTCGCATCAGCCCATGGGACAAGAATGAAGTCTATGTGGAAGTTGACGGCATCGACGAGGAAGACCTTGACCGGCTGAGGATGACTCAAAGCGGGAACTCGGTCCGGGTGAGTTTCAGGCCCAGATGGGGCGACTATGGCGACGTGCGCTTCGAGGTGAATGTCCCGTCTCAGTTTGACGTTGAACTCAAAACGTCCGGAGGGAATATTGAGATTGCCGGCAACATGTCCGGAAAGATCAACGGCTCAACTGCTGGCGGCGACATCAGGCTCAAAGGCGATATCGGAGGCACTGTCGACATGTCAACTTCCGGCGGGGATGTTGAGGTAAGAAACATCACTGGAAATGGTTATCTGAAAACATCCGGTGGGGACATCCGCATCGGAAGTGTCAACGGCGAACTTGAGGCCGCCACCTCCGGCGGAGACATCGACGTGGAGAAAGTGGGAAAGTCCCTTAATGCAAGGACTGCAGGAGGGGATATCAGAGTCGGTGATGTCGGTGGGGAAGCAAAAGTGTCGACAGCCGGCGGAGATATCAAGATGGGCAGAGTTTCTGGAAAGGCTTCGATGAGCACGGCCGGGGGCAACATCGAGCTGAAGGGGGCCAGCGGAACAGTCAGCGCCAAAACTGCCGGCGGCGACATCAGGATTGAAAATGTCACCGGAACGATCGAAGCAAAGACTTCGGGCGGGGAAGTCGACGCGGAACTTGTCCCTTCGGGCAAAGGCAGCAGCAGGTTGGTTTCGTCGGGAGGAAAGATAAAGCTGGCCGTTCCGGAGAATACCAAAGCAACGATCGAAGCGCGCATTCAGATCCACGATCGATGGAGAAGGTACAAGGACAAATACAAGATTCGGTCGAACGATTTCAAGGCCGATTCCTATGAAATGGACGAAGACGAGGAGGAAATTCGAGCCACGTATAAGCTCAACGGCGGCGGCGAAACGATTTACCTGGAAACAGTGAACGCAGACATCGAAATTAAGAAGCTGCGCAAGTAAACCTGAGCATTTACCGAGGAGAAACAATGAAAACACTTCTCATTCTGCTGATATCCGCAAGTCTTTCCCTGTTCGATTCGCCAATCGTCATCCGCGAAGCAGGGCAGGATCAGGATGTGCAAACGAAAACGTTTTCTGTCAAAAAAGGTGGGACGCTCGAACTCGACCTGAATCCTGGCTCGGTCGAAATTCAAACGTGGGCAAAAGATGAGGTAAAAGTGGGTGCAGAGGACGTTGATCGTCCGGAAAAGTTGAAGATGACGCAATCCGGAAATACCGTGAAGGTGGAGTACAATGACCGCCGCAGGTCAAGGAGAGGTCCGCTCTTTCTTATCAGTGTGCCATCAGAGTTCAACGTGAACACAAAAACATCCGGCGGAAACGTAATTGAAGAAGGCGAACTCAAGGGGAGTTATTCCGTTGAGACCAAAGGCGGCAATGTTGAGATGGATATGATCATTGGCCCTGTGGGAGTTCGCTCAAACGGCGGGAACATTAAAGCAGTCAAGGTGGATGGCGATGCTGAATTGAAAACCAATGGGGGAAATATTACAGTTAAGATGACAACAGGCGAGCTTACTGTCGAAAGCGGCGGGGGGAATATCAGGATCGAAGGCGTCGGCAAGAAACTAAAGCTTGTGACGGGCGGAGGAAACGTTACGTTGGGAGACCTGGGTGCAACAGCCGATGTCCGAACTGGCGGCGGAAACCTCAACGTCGGCAAAGTCACAGCCGGTGTGAAACTCGTCTCGGGCGGAGGCAATGTTGAAGTGGAAGGCGCCTCAGACCATGTGTTT
>JACPSI010000076.1 GCA_016193365.1 Ignavibacteriales bacterium | reverse complement strand
CCAGAATTTGATTCAGTGATGACAAGATACACAGATACCTAGCGACGACCGTTCAACGACTTGGTGATGCAATCTGTTACATCGGTTGGGTGAAAAACAATTTCGTATTTCCACGAACCATATGTCCCGTCGGCGTTGACTGCATTAACCCAACGTTGTGCTGCCTGCTTCTTGACCTCAACCAGTTCATCGTGCCCTTTTGTCTCGAGGATTAAGTGGCATGGCGGACGGGTCTTTAAACGGATGATAAAATCTGGCACGTAGTCGTGTGGCTCGCCATTGTGCAAGTATGGAATAGCAAATCCTAAACCGGCATTTTTTACAAAGGCGTCCACAGCCGGATGTTTGTCGATTGCAAATGTTGCCGATTGTTCCCATTGCTTAGTATCAAGAACAGCATAATTAAGGTGAGAATGAACAACTTCTCGAATATCCTTGCTTGTCCAGAAATCAACATCATCAGTAGACCCTGGACCTCGGTTTACCTCATAACGAGGCACTTCGGGAGTCTCACCTTGTCGAGTATCCGGTTTTATGGAGTTCGCAAGTCTTTCTATCACCCATCCATAGTAAGGCGACAGAAACACATCGAGTAAATGGGCTGAAGGTGCAACGTGGACTTTGTTCTGGAGGTATTTTTGCACGATGTCAACCATTTGTGGAAACAGAACATGCGGGGGAGCTTCACACCCCGGCTGGTGGACATAATCTCTTGTGAGATCTCGCGCAAGTTCAAAAATCAGCTCTTGTAGCCGTTTCCCGGATCGAAACGGATTCAATGTTACATTCTCAAGCTTACCGGGACCCGTCAAGGATGGCCTTCCTTGATTGCTCAAAAGAGACGCCTTCATCTCGACTTCAGTTGGAATACTCAACGGATCAAGTCTTAGCGAAGCGACACTCTCATCAAGAACCACTCTGTTCTTGATTGCTTGGCGATAACCCTCGACACGTGGATAAGTAATTCGATATTTGGCTTTTTCCGGAATGGAACAAACGTGGTGTCGTCGTTGTGGTGGAGCTTGTGCTCCACCCTTGTTCTCCTTGAAAGGAATGATCTCAAATGGAACTCCGAATACTTTAGCGACCTCTTCTTTGAGCCTTTGGTTTTCGTCGACATCGTAGTCTGTGCGGCGGAGTCCTCTACCAACAACCTGCTCGCACAAAAGTTGAGACATAAACGGACGGAGCCCTATAATATGAGTAACGGTGTTGCAGTCCCAACCTTCGGTCAACATGCTCACACTCACGATGCAACGAACATCTCTTCCAGGTGGATGCAACGGGCGGTCTAGTTTCTTTGCCAGCTCTTCAAAACCCTCGGGATAAATCGACCGGCCCATTTTATCTCTTGGCCAATCAGTTTTGCCCACTGTATTCAGTGTATACCTCATCCATTTAGTTTCGTCGCTTTTGGCTTCATCAGATTCTGTCTCAAAGACGACTTTTGTGTCAACGCGAATTGTATTTATTGTCCCGTTGTTTTGGAAGCCCTTGATTCCAAGAGGTGGTATTCCCTGAGGCGGTCTGTTTTCTCCGATCCACTCGTATAAAACCTTTGCGATTTTCGTATTCTTGCAAACAATTATGAACACCGGGGGCCTTGAATCATCCTTGCTCTTTTCCCATTCAACACGGAGTTGATCCCAAAGCCCACTCAACATTGCAATTGGCGTGTTTGCATATTTCAAAATCGCCTCGGGCTTCGGGCTCTCCTTCTTTCCACCTCGCTCGGCAGGTGTCAGCTGAGGCAGAATCCACCGCCAAATGTTAAAATACCCCGGAATTTCTCTTCCTGTCGTATCTCTCACGGCTAACTGGGGAATTTTCACAAGCCCGGACTCAATTGCATCAGTCAAGCCGAATTCACAGACGACCCAGGGGAATGGCCGATTCGTCTCCTGCCCGACTCTTGAGAGGAAATATGGAGTTGCCGAAAGGTCAACGCAAAAATTTACTCCTCGATGCCTATTTATCTTGTCCAGCCCCTCTATCCATACATTCGCCTCCCTGAAGAATTCCTCCGTTCCTTCCTCTTCGCCAAAAATCTCCTCTTCAAACTCATCTTCCGCGCCTCGCCGGATGCGGTAGGCATGATGGGCCTCATCGTTGAACACCAGAATGTTTTGTTTGCCACCAATTTCACGACCAAGCACACGGTTAACAACGGATGTATCGCTTTCTACGTGTTTAACGGATTCCACATATACCTTTTTCAGGTTGCCGGATTTATCTCGCTCCTCATCGAGGACATTGACCATTCCTGCGGCAATCTGCCTGGCAAGATCGTCAGGTGATAGGTATCTCTTTCCTCTTGCAGTCGTGGACTTTGGGCCGATAATGATATGTTCTCTCAGACGAAGTGCAACCCCCGCCTTCATGACTTTTGCCGACAC
This sequence comes from Ignavibacteriales bacterium, assembly GCA_016193365.1. Taxonomy (GTDB): domain Bacteria; phylum Bacteroidota; class Ignavibacteria; order UBA10030; family UBA10030; genus JACQPT01. Next base: position 42,374 of record JACPSI010000076.1, on the reverse strand, counting down.
TCCGCCCACCTGGATGGTCTGCGGTTCGAAGATATGCCAGTTAGTCACCATAACGCGGCCAAGTGAAAGTTGGCTCATAAGATGTGGGGAAACGAGGTCAAAAGTTCTATACAAACTAGCTTCTCCGAGTCGTGGGTCGAGTTCCTGAAGTCGATTCTTGATAGTCACGTTTGGGCAAATAATGAGCACAACATCGGAAAACTTCGGGTTGGCGCGGTCGTTTACCTTGTTTAAAATGCTCCACGCTGCGAGCATCCCCATAACAGTTGTCTTGCCCGTTCCAGTTGCCAGCTTACAGGCATAACGAGTGAAAGCAGTGAATCCTTTTTCTTTTCCATCCGGCCCAAGTTCATCGACGGGGATGTCTATTCCTTGAAGGAAATCAGGGCGGGCCTCTCTCAAAAAAATAATAGTTTCTGCTGCCTCGAGTTGCGCAAAGAACAATCTATGCAGACGACCCTCTCTTTTCCAATAATTGAGCAGCTCAAGCGTTGTCCTGCTGACGCCGATGTACTTTTCTGATCGCCATTGATTTACACGGCCACGGATACGGTTGACCAACTTAAGCTCAATTTCAGTCCCGAGGTCTTCCGCGCCAAAGTATTCTGGTTGTCTGCCAGGAGGTTTGTAGTAGTAACGAGCAGGCCGGCGTCCTGGTATGCGCTTCGGTGCCTCACCCTCGACGATTTTCCAAAATTCTTTTGGTTCATCGTAGGGGGAATTAAGAATCGGCTCAGGAACCTCGAAGTTCGTCATGGATCGTGCGCCTGAACTAACCTGTGAATTCCGTTGATAAATGCCGCGAGACTTGGCGAACGAGGATTAGCTAAATCAAGCTGAGGTGTTATTTGTGATGCCCATTGATACTTATCAGAACCATCGCAGTCTTCGATTTGTTTCCCCAGCACCTCAGCAAGTTTTTCCCATGCGCCAATTGCAATATCGGGTTGATTCGGCAAGCGGGATATCCGAGCGCGGGGATAGGCAGTTTGAATTGCGTTTGCGTCCGCAAGAAACCAGGACTCTGTCTCCTCGACGGCAATTCGGAACAGAACGCACTGTGCTTTTTGGGGCAACGCATTGTAAGCGTTGACCAAAGTCTGCTTCAAAGCAACGCAATTTTGACGATCACAATCAACTAACACTACAACACAATAACCGTTCGGCAAATAGTGATAGCCCCGTAATTTCGCGGGCAATTGATCTAGTAGCCCGCGGTTCAATGGATCCGGACGGGATAAAGGATTCACTGGAAGTCTTCCCTTGCCGCGATGGGGATGTATCCGAAAGTGCAAGTTTTCAACCAAGTTGAATCTCCGTTCAAGAATGCTCTTAACTGCTGGAACGTCGGCCTCACCCTCCAGCAATATCTCTAAGAAGATCATGGATTACCTTTGCCAAGATGGTTACTGTACCATAGGCTACCCAGCGGTATTCCTTCCTTGTGTAGTTCTTGAGCCTCTTTAGCATCTGAAGCCCGCGAGGCGGTGGTAAACCCATTGGCATCCTTTTCGAGTATCCAGACATCTTCAGGCTTAAGCGCATCGACAAAGTGTGGTGAATGCGTGGTGACAACAATTTGCGAAGCCTTGCCTTGTTGCGAATAACGCTTCATTTCCAAAGCTAGGGGCTCGAGCAACTTATGGTGTAGGCCGTTCTCGGGTTCCTCAATGCCGATTAGTGGAAATGGTTCAGGGTCTTCAAGCAGAAGCAAGTAAGCAAACATCTTAAGCGTCCCATCGGACATGTCTTGAGCGAAGAAAGGGTCTTTGTATCCCCTGTCATCGAATTGAATCAACAATCTTCCGTCGTCGGCGATTTTTGTAGCAATTTTTTGCACGCCTGGAATCTTCTTAGCTATGCGGTCCAAAACAGCTTGAAATCTCTTTGGCTCTTTTCGCTCCATGAACTGCACATAATTCGCAAGATTGCTCCCTTCTCTATTTAAATGTTTCTGGGCACCTGCCATAGGGAGTCCGCGGGCAGCATCTGGCACAAAATACGATAAGTACCACCCTTCCAGGAATTGACGAAATGCCACAATTCTTGGGTGATCGGAAAGGTTGCCTAATGTTGTAATACCTAACTTGCGCGGATCGTCCAAACTGACGTTTTTCCTAAGCGAATCTTCCTCACCAGTCGATTCGCCAGCCCATACGACTCCCGTACCGTTAGACAACTCCAAAAACGAAAAAGGTTGACCCCATTTCTGTCCCTTGCGGCGCTGCCTAAGCCGTTCATATCTAACATATGGACGCCGGGTTGGGTCAAGATCAATATGCAAAGAATAGCTAATCGGGCGCGCTTTCGCATCCTCTCGATAGTATATTTCAAACTGAATTGATCCGTCCTGACCACGAGTGTGCAGCCGATGAAAGCCGCCGCGATGTTGCCGCTCACACGATTCTTCTACCCCTTGAGTTAGACAATCGCTAATAAATGCAAAAGCATCCATGAGAGTGGATTTGCCACATCCGTTGGGCCCGATTATCGTTGCCAGCTTGCCGAGCGGCTGGTAATACTGATCAACAGTCTTCCCAAGTGTGACATCTTTTAAGGCCCTATAATTCTGGATTCTGATTCCTTCTATTTGAGCCATTTCAATCTATGTTAATTAGGTTCTCTGCCACTAGCAGCTCATTTCCCCTATCATCAATCACCTTCACAGCAATTTGCTTGTGTTCAGCCGCTTCAAAAGGCGCACTAGTCGTTCCTGCAAGATGATCCCACACGGATTCCTCGTACGACATCTTCAATGCTTTCTTAAGATTGTCCCACGCGCTTGTTCGCGGAAAGAAAGCTTGTGTAACATGAAACACGAGCCCGTTATAGTCTGTGTCGAGGAACCACGCCGGCACATCATCGCCTTTTCGATGTTCAACTTCCATGGAGATCGGGTCGAAAACATCCAGGCCGAGCAATTCTACCTGATATTGTTGTGGCTCATTCTTTTGTTTCAGTTTTTTGATTTTGACCTCCGGCAATCCACACACAGAGAATATCTGGCTCGACCGCATGTTCTTGAGTAAATCTCCCATCATCAGATCCGGTGTTGCTTGAACATAGGTTGCAGGTATACCCACCGCTTCATCGCATTTCTCAACCAAGGCTCGTGCATTTGGTTGAATCGCAAACCCAACTACATATAAGTGAGAATACTTGTCAGATTTCGCCGCCGCCTCTTTAGCAGCCTCATATACAAGTTTCTCGCTCACAGCACCGTTTTCGGGACCGAAAACAAGAGCAACGTATTTTTGGCTCAGAGGAAGCATTCCTTTGTTCTTCTCATCAGCTTCAACCACGGCGTCTCTTAGAGATGGTTTTTGACCGGGCGCAGTTGCCTCAACCATTGCTTCTGCAGACAGTGACAATGATTTAGCCGGTGGTCGTACATTTTTGAACTGGATTGTTTTTTCGCCATCCAGGTGCAATACGGGCGATTTACGCATCACTTCCAGCATACGCTGCACAAAAGAACCATACGGCTCCTGCGTTCCTGAATCTTCTTTGTCATCTCCTTCCCAATCAACAGGCGTGGGGATTGTTGCCTCCACACTGATTGGCCCCGTAACCCGAGTGATACTATTGATGACCTCGGGGCGGTCCACTAACACTTCTTCTTGCGGCGGTTCCTGGTTTGCAATGCTTTTTAGTGTAACGTGTGGAACGATGCCGCCGACTTCTTCTCCCTTGTTGTTTTGTTTTCGCTCGTAGACAAAACCTCCTACGGGGCCTCGCTGCTCATCTTTGAGTTTGTAATACGAAAAAGTTGCCGTGAGCAGACGCTGGCGTGCCAGAGCGAGCGGTACACGAGAGGTATCAATGGTGATCCACCTTCTTCCCCATTGCTCAGCTACGTAGGCGGTTGTGCCACTGCCGCATGTTGGATCAAGTACCAGATCACCAGGATCGGTCGTCATAAGCAAACAGCGTTGAATCGCTGTAGTGCTTGTTTGTACTACATATATCTTCGGATCCGTTCGACTCTGAATGCCAAGAATATCTTCCCAAACATTCGTTATTGGATAAACCGGATAATCATCATAAAATCTCCTGTATCTAAGGAGCTTTCCCATTATTTCTAGACGATTTGCTTTCGCCAAGTTATCCAAACCTTTTTTTGTGGTCTTATAGGTTCCTCCAAATTTCTTACCATTGAATTCATACTCAAAATATGGATTTCCCTGTGATATCATTGGAGAGGCTTCATAGATTCTAGCACCTTCGGGCAATATGGAAGGATTTAGAATCTCTTCCTGCGTAATTGGTTTTGTTTTCCCATCTGTTAACATCACTTGGGTATAGTGGCTTGCTCCTTCCCCTCCAACAGTTTTCTCTAAAAAGAGTTGTCTGTATTTTATCAGTTTGATGTCTTTGGCAAACCAAATAATGAAATCATTTACATTTGTTAGATAGTTGGAAATGAGACCCGTCGTTTTTTTAAATGTAATGAGCGAGACGAAATTTTCGCTGCCAAATACCTCTTCAATCAGCTCACGCACGTGGTGCACATTTTCATCGCTTATTTGTACAAACACACTGCCAGTTGGTGAAAGGAGATTGCGGGCAAGGAGAAGGCGGTCGCGCATGTAAGTAAGGTAACTATGGAGTCCAAGCTCCCATGTATCCCGATAGGCTTTTACCATCTCAGGTTCTCGCGTCAAATCGTCATCATCGTTATGGCTCACATCGCGTTTGCGTACAAACGGTTGGAAGTTTGAACCAAATTTCACGCCATAAGGCGGATCTATATAAATCATCTGGACTTGTCCGCCGAGGTTTTCATATTGGAGCAATGAATTCATCACCACTAGGGAATCGCCGAGGATCATCCGATTTACCCACTTGTCCGGATATTCATAGGCCTTTAGTACCTGATCGGCAACAGAGCGGCGTGGGTCGCCGAAAAGGTCAAACATGTCTATCTGCTTGTCGCGTTTGTGCCCTTTGAGTGTCTCAATAATGGCTTTTGTCGAGAGCCTCTCATGAACAAACAGAGGTAGAGTTGGGACCTCAAAAGAAAGCCTTTCAGCTTTCCCCGCCCAATTGAGGAACGGCTTGCTTAGTGCTTTCAGTCTTTCAGCGGCAGATTTTGCCTCGCCGATTTCCTTTGCATCGAGGATTTGGCGAATAAGCATTTCGCCTTCTTCGCGAGAAGGATTCTGGCCATCCCAGTTTAACTCCGGCGAAAGAGATGAATCAAACTTATACTGCTTGGGCGGTTTTTTCTTGCGGAATTGAGCCTGTGTTCCTACATCAGGCCGCAGAGGGCTTGTAGCCTCGGGGTGGCGATACGGAACGGTTTGGACTTCTTTGGTTTGTTTCTTGCGGGTGGGTTTTTTGGCCATTAATGGTAACTACGAAGTGCAAATTCAGGTTAAATCTACTGAAATTTGACCGAAAATCAATTGACCAGAGGCGGTTTAACGAAGGCTCAACTGAGAGAGCGCACGTACGCATTCATGGCTCGGGCGAGCATTCTCCGGCGCTCTGTGCAGAACTTATCGAAATTCTGTGGTTTCCATAAATCAGCGTCCTTCGGTATGCAGTGCGCAGCTAGGTTTTTCGATGGGCACATCTTTGGGAGGTAATCGTACGGCGGGCGTTTCTTGATTTCTTGATTTGCTTCCAGAGAGATAAAAGTCAGATTGGCCACATCGTTTATCTCAAGCTTGAACTCTGCCCGAGAAAGTTTTTTCTTTTTTGTATACTTCATCGCAGCCTCATCGGAAAGCATAAACTCAACAGGGAAAATGTGATGGATCTGATACTTATCCAATTGCTTTGTCGGCGTAGAATTTTTTCCACTGAAATCTCTTGCCTTCGCATGGACAAGACCGAGATACATTGAAAGAAGAGCAGGATTCTTTGCTGCAATTCCCTGAAAATCGCTTTCGTCAAATACCTTAGAACTCAATTCTCTTCTTGTCATTTGATTATAGAGCTTCTTGAAGCCCTTATCGATTCGCTTTGAATCAGTCAATGGATAGGAATCCCTCTTGAGCACGCCTTCTGTTTGCTGAACGTAATGGCCACCGACCATCGCGTAAACCAAGTATTTTACAAACAATCCATCCTCGATTCTCTTTCGCTTATCCCTTGCGATGGCATAAACGATCGGTACCAGAGCGTTGCGTGTAGTGATCAACTCCATCCTGTTAATGTGATTTCTCTCTAATATGCGATTGAGGCGTCGAATTGATTGCTTTGTCAGACGCCAAAACCTTTCTAGTTGACTTTTCTTGAATTCTCCATTCAGCACTTGTTTGGAGAAGTAGTCCAGCACTGGCCAATCAGTGGCAATAAACGCAAGGCATTTCATGTAAAATGGCAGATCAGCGATGAATCCCTCGCCTTTCATTTCTCTAATGAATGATCGGAGATGCTTCGAAAAACCCTTCCAATGAGGCACAATAGTGGCCAGCTCCAATTCAGCCGTCACGAGAATCTTGCCTTGAGAATTTACCCGCTTAAATATGTCTGAGACCGTTTCATACTTGCAATCTTCAAGCACTTGAACTGGGTAAACATATTGGAGGATACCATCTCTGAAATCCTTCAGCAGATTGTGATGCTTAGGCAGTATATCATTCCTATCCTTCAGTTCCTTCAGCAAGCCCGTCAATCCTGATTCCTCTGTTTCCTCGCTTAAGACTCGGTTGAGAAGGGCATGATTGTTGGACGGAGGAAGGAGATCCTTGCGAGACTCAATCTTAAGATTCTTGATATTAATGAAGAGCTTGGGCAAATCGATTTCTTCCCCGAGCGACGACATTACCTCCTCAGCTGGCAGAATAACCGAGCAAAGAGCCGTCAGCCGCTGTTGACCATCAAGAAGCAGATAAGTTGGCAGTCGATCTTTGTATAGCTTTAAACGTTCAGGTCTGATTAGCATTTCGAATTCACTTTTCTTTCGGAATTCTGGACGCCACAGAATAATTGCGCCTGACGGATAATCCCTATTTACCGAATCGATCAGTGACCTAATCCTTTTTGCATCCCAAACAAAGTCTCGTTGGATTTCGGGGATAGCTATGTCTCCTTTAGCAAACATCCGCGTGAGCTCTCTAACAGAATAATGAGTTCTGGTTAGTTTTGGCATAGTTTGCTTCTCTAAAAAGCTCCAGTGTAAGAACTGAACGCTATTACGGCACTATTTGAATCCTAACGGCGACGCCAGGATACAATCCAGGGAGTTTTCTATAAAGATCAATGACTTCGTCAAAACTGCCATGATTGACAAATAGTTTGTCACCAATGAGGTTGTTTCCTTCGAAAACCCTCGCAACAAACAATTGGTCTTCTGTTTGCTGAACAGTTAATCTAACAACAATGTCTTCAGGCATGTCCGTAGACCGTTTCAATATATGGCTTGATCAAATACGAAGCAGAATTTTGAGAGACTACCTTGTAAGGTCTAGCAAGAGATAGCGGATCATGATATCTCCCCCCTCCTCAAGAGGCATGTTTATCGCCTCAAGAACCACAGGCGTGTATCCATGCTCAGCGGCTACTGAAGTGATTGTTCCAATGTCTGCCGAATCGCCTGTCCCCAAGAGCAATCGCCCTTTTGGAGTCAGATGATCACGCGCCCCCGCGATGTACTTCTTTAGGCCTTCATATTGATAATCGAAGCCAGAGCGAAGAAGGATGTCGTTGACCGGTTCTGGCGAGTTATTAAAAGGATGGGCCCAAAAAATAAAATTAAATCGTTCACTCGATCGTAAAGGTCCGTAGACATCTCCCTCTCGAACGTCTATTTCCAGATTGTGATTTTCCGCATTTATTCGCGTGTTTTTGACCGCGTCAGGATTAATATCTGTAGCGACGACATTTGCCCCCTGCATGGCACAAGCAATGGATATTATGCCGGTTCCGCAGCCAATTTCGAGAAACGAAGTGCCTTTGAGAATAACAGGAACAACATCCAAGAACCAAACGCTGTCAGTAAAAAAACGAGGGGCATAAACATTTTTGAGTACGGTTATTTCAAAATCGCCACATGACACCGTATATCGTGGAGGCATTTTCCGCATCATACCATAGATGTTTAGGATGCGCGCCCGCCATTGCAACGACCGCTTCACATCCGTTCTTTCTACGACTCTTGCTTGTCGTTCTTTTGCGTAATTGCCCAAGTGAAACTTGACTTAATTAACGATGGGTCCAGTTTAAGAACAAAGAAGAAGATGACGAGAACTATATATACTAAAAAGATCAGCTCAGAGACATGTTGCACCCAAGTAGGCGCCCAAAGAAAGAGCGCCCAGTAGATTGAGCAAAAGAGCGTGATTAATCCGAATAGGATAATTCTTATTATTGTCAGCCGACTTTGCCCCTTCATCGCATTGAAGCCACGCATGATTGCCCCAACGTTCCAAATGAACATGAAAGCGAAACACAAGAAGCTACCAAAAACAAAGAAATCTGCGCGTTCTTGCATGCCAAGGGAAGAGCGGATTCCTTTTACTTGTTCATTCCGAATTATTGCAACTCCAGGATCAAGTTTTTGCAACAGAGGGAAAAGCCCATCAGCGATCTTCCCAACTGCAAATAGCAGGAAAAACACTATAAAGAAACGAATCAACCGTTCCTCAGGCTCATTTGCCCAGAAGGGATACTCACCCTTCGCAGAGTCGTCGTTTTCGAACATGTGTATATCGTAGTACACTGCAAATAGCAGCCCCGTGGTGAAAAATGCAAGAAGGAAAGTAATTAATTGTCCAAAATCACGGATTTCCCAATTTAAGTAAAACGAAATCATCGCTGACACCAAGGCAAGCAGCCAAAGCAAAGAATAAACTAGCGTCAAGGGCCTTTCTGAAGGAAACAAATTTCTAAGAAGATTCTTGAGCTGACTCATTTTTCGGTTTGCGCTACTATGACAGATAGTTGACCTGACCTATAGACGATATCGACTATTGCAAATCCACAATCGTGCAGAACACCTACTTCGTCAAGCAATCTTTGTGGTCGATTACTCCGCAAATAATGATCTACACTTCGTGTGGTGGCCAGTTTTGAGTCAATTGGTTTCTCCTTGGAGTTCTCTATTGTTCCACAGACTTGATCGATTTCCCAGTAAAGAGCATACTGAGCGCAACCCTGGATTCCATTGGAAAACAAATCCGTGAGCACTAACCGACCTCCAGGCGGAAGCAAATTATGTGCAAGTGTATACACATGGCGCTTTTCTTCTAATTCGTAATGATGCAGGGCAAGCGTACTCATTACTGCTTTAATCCTACATTCCAACTTCAGCAGGCTCAGCGTGCCCGTAATATCCATCACTGACATCTGACGAAAGTCCCTAATTAGAAAATAACTGCGTTTCTCGAAAGCTCGTGATTGCATTTTACACTTCGCTCTTTCAATCATAGGTACAGAATTGTCGACGCCTAAGTAAAACTCGTTTTCCGTTCGCGAAAGTATATCGATGCCATCATTCGCCGTACCGCAGCCGAGGTCAACGACAACATGGAGTTTGTTTTGCTCGCTTTTTCTTAAACTGGTAATAACAAGGTCATTCTGTATCTTGTGGGCCCTTTTGTAATGAGGTGGCATGTGTTGAGCGTCCATATCATACCTCAACGCCCCTTCAACCCCAAAAGGATTAGTTCCTTTTCCTTGAAGGTTGTCAAGAGCTCTTGTCTGCAAGTCTCTTTGCGCCATACTCTTCTAATTCAATGGGGTTCCTCCGGCCACGCCAGCAACCCCCATCGAACGACGCAGATAAAGTGAGGTTGGATGCTCGAGTATCTCCCTCGGTCCCATTTCGGAAATCGTTCCATCCTCAACGATTACTAGATGGTCGGCATAGACCTGAGCGAAGTCCAGAGAGTGTGTAACTATGAACAAACCAATTCCAGACGAGCTTAAATCCACTAGATGGCGGTTCAACACCGATTGTTGTTCTAAATCGAGCCCTCCATGAGGTTCATCTATGAGAATAAGCTCGGGGTCGAGAACCAATGCGCGGGCGAGGGCCGCTCTCTGTGCTTGTCCACCTGAGACTTCATTGGGAAAGCGGTTTACAAAGCCCGACATCTCAAATAAATCAATCATCTTCGCTACTCGCTCATCGACGTCTTGATGTCGCGCAGCTTCAAGAGGAAGGCGCAAGTTTTGAAGAACTGTCAAGTGGGGCCACAGGAACTGTTTTTGAAACACGCAGGTTACCCTCGGCCATGGCCTGTCATTGCCGGGAGAGCGGAATGAGTCCCCGTTTAGTTTCAAATCAATGGTGCCTTCATCTGGCCGTTCCACAAAGCTAAGCAGCCGCAGGAGTGTGCTTTTTCCGGAGCCGCTCGGACCCATTACAACAACCACCCCGTCAACTGGAATTTTGCAGTTGATGTGTGCTAACACTGAGTTAGCGCCGTATTGCTTCCCTACTTTATTCAACGTGTACATATCTGACTTTATCGTTCTGAGAAATCTCGATATGTTCTCGAACGGAGATAACGCGCATAGTACATCGCAGACCCGGCTGTCACTAAGAATAGCAAAGCCATCGCAGTGTAAATGGTAACGGGCCGATAAACTATGGAGTTGATTCTTTGGGCAACGCGAAAAGTTTCTTCGACTGAAATGAGGCTAGCAAACAAACTTGTCTGGAGGATTACCACTTGTTGGTCAATCCAACGTGGCAAAGCTGCTCTCAAGATTAGCGGGATCTTTATGAAGCGAGTGATTTGAGTATTTGTAAGGCCACAAACCAGTCCAGTTGCAACAAATTGTTTTGGAAAATCATGGATCGCGTCCGCCATTATACGGTAAACTGAAAATATATTGAGCAACATCAATGCTGCTAATGCTGTCCAGAAAGGACGTACGACAATGTCTAACAAAGCCTGCGCAGGGTAGTGAAACCAAAAGAGGATTACCAATGCCGGAATTGCAGCAATGCCAAATGCTATCCCGTCGACAATTCGCCGAACCGGCATGCCGCCCATTTCACAAATCCATTCGATGAAGGCGGCAATAAGTGTTCCACCGACTGATGTTATGATCAGAAGTTCCGCAGTGACCACTAGGCCTTCTAGAAACGCCTGGCGATATTCCCAGAGGATTTCGAGAGGACTCATCTGGTCATTCGGCTAATCGATAGGGAGGTGCGGTGCGCAGAAATGACCCAGGAATCTTCTCGTGACGCTGAAGGATTGACTCCACTTCTCCATTTGTCAGCATTTCAACAAGTGCATAATCTAGCGATTGTTTCAGCTCGTACTCTCCTTTTGGTAGAAGGATCGCGACCGGAAAGACCCTCACGGGCTTTCCTCCTGCAACCGCGCGTATCTTCCCCGGATTCTGAGCTTGGTATAGTCGAGCAGGAGCAAGCGCCAAGAATACGATATCCGCTTTCTTGTTGACAACATTGAGAATGAGTTGAGTAAAATCTGCGATTTGTGGAAGAGCCTCCGTTCGAGCTTTAGGGAAATCGGTCGCCGCTATTGTTGCACCCAACTCGCCATCCATTGTTGAAATCGAGTACGACGGCGAATTCAGAATAGAAAGGTCTTTGTCAAAGCGCGTGTCGCCTTCTCTCGTGTAAGCAACTACTGCATCATAGTAAACCGGGATGGTAAAATCAGCGTCTTTACCTCGCGCGCCATTAATCCACACGCCTGACCCCATGATGTCGTACCGGCGAGTGTTGAGTCCTTGTATCATCTCACCGTAGCCGACCTCCTCAGTCCAAGAGACCTTCAAGCTCAGTTTTTCAGCGGCTCGCTCGACCAACTCATAGAAAATTCCTGACTTTTGTTTTGTATTGGGATCGACGACGAATAATGGTGCGCCGACTGCATAGGCGGAACGGATAGATCCATTAGATCGGATCTGACTGTAAGTGGAATGCGAGTCTCCCGGTGTTTTGGAAGAATCCCCGGTTTTGCAGGCGATAACAAAGAAGCCGACGCACATGGAGATTACCGAGACTACGCCTCTAACTTGGGTAACTCTGCGATTTGCCATAATCACTGTCCTTCGATTTAACATTCTGGGATATCGGATCAGAAAAAATATAATCAAACTATGGAATAAAACTGATCAAAATTTTGCCAAAAGTAGAGGATTTTTCAAATCAGTGCAAGACCTAACGGTATCTGACGGTAGCGTAGTCTTAATTGCAATGAACAATTCTCTAAATAAGGTGAAACCCTCCTTCCCCGCGAACGCTAATGGCCGTCTGCAGTTGCCGCTTCAGGATCATCGATTGTGGCCCTCGAAACCTCTCTAAATGCATCCGCCCAGCTGGATAGCATCCAAGCCGGGAGTTGGTCGTGCCGTTTTACTGACACTCGAGCGTTGGGATAAGGTGCAACAGGTGGTAACGCCGTTCGCACAAGCAAGCTATCAGGATTTACTTGGATTGGGGCAACGATATCAGGAGCTAATGTTATATTCTCCCTACTCTGAAGGTAGAGAGGAACCAGATAATTCATCTTGCCGAAATAAAAATAAGGAAATTCAAGATGGCGGTTTAGGGACCATTGAATGGCTCCCGAAACAGCACACATCTGTGCAACCGGAGGTGTTCCTCGAAGAAAAGAAACGCGCTCCGCATTCTCGCCAAGTATGTGATCGTGGATCATCACTATCTCTGCTCCTTTTGGGATTTCTGGTGGAGAAGGAATCTCAGGAGGTGTGGGGAGTTGGGGAGCGGATATTTGTGACCCGATAGTTATGATTCGCCAGGGAGGAGTGCCTGCTGCATTTTGTGCAAAGACCAGATATATCGGTGTGCCATAACGTGTTTGTAAATGGCCAGCGGTACTGTAAAACTGATTTTCGCTATGGGTGTATCTATTTTGCTCTATGCTCCAAGGGATATGAACAGATAAGTATTTTTCCAATACATAATTGTCGTTACCCCAATGTTCAGTGAGTGCTTGGGTGGCCAAACTTGTGAGGATTTGTGGAGGTATAACAGCAAAGCGATGAAGTCTATCAACAACCCGGTTGGTGTAGGGTGATCCAAGTTGTTCTAGAAGTTCCTGTTGTTCAAACATTGATGTGGATCTCCAAAAAATGCTGCAATACCTTTTCCATTTTCGTCTGCCATATCATCTTTATTTCCCCGCCCTAATCTCAAACACAACCCTAACACCGGATTTCACGCTGAACTTGTGTCCAAAAAAGGCCGCACCACCTCCCATTGCTGTCACCGTAACGGCAGAAAATGCCATTCTGTTATATGCGTACGGTTGTTGCACAGAGAAATCGCCGTCTGAGGGTGATAAAAGCTCCTCCACAAACAACACCTTGCCCAAAGCAATACCGAGCTGCCCCGCCATGAGCGTCGCTTTTTGCTGAGCGTTGGCAATCGCAAGTCTTCGCACCTCCAGTTTCTGCAGCGAGTCGCTCCTGAGAGAAAACACAATGTTCGAGAGCCTCTCGGGAGAGGCATTTGCCAGGACAGAGACGACGGGCTCAAGGAGGTCGAGGCTGTCCACCGTCACCACCATGTCGATCTGCGTCCGGAAATCCCGGCTGGAGGACCAGAACGCCTTTCCCTCAAAATTATCGCCGCTGTTGAAGGACGAGGTGTAGAGGCTGCTTTCTTTCAATCCGAGAGAAAAGAGCTTTGCGGTTACGTCGCGTACTTTCTTTTTTGTTTCGTTAATCGCCGCTTCGAGCGTCGGTCCAAACGCTTTCAGAGTCAGGTTAACCTGAGCGCGGTCTGCTGCTTTCTCAATCGTTGCCGTGCCGTAAACGATCATTTGATTGGTGGTGATGGAGGTTTCCTGGGAGAGGGCATGGGTGGAGACCAGGAGTTGAGTAACAAGGGCTAGTAAAAAACGATTCATTTTTTCGTTCCTATTTTGGTTAAAGCACATTAAACTTTCACTGAGAACATTCTACGGCTGAGGATCAACTATGACGACTCACGTCGGGTGCCCCATTTCTTTTCAGAAAAGAAATGGGGAAAAGAAAACTTGTCGAAATGGAACACTCGTGACGTCGCTTCCCCGCGTCCCCGAAATCTCGGGGCAACAAAAGGTTTGTGGAGACTCAACCCTCGATCAGAACTGCCCCTCGATTAAAGTCCCGCGGTTGTCGGCTCCACGCACGTGCCGACCATTTCGACTCAACACACTTGCCGCCAACCCACTGCCCTTTGCTTTTGCTTCTCTTGGGATTTCGCGAGGGCGAAGCCTGCCTGCCGGACGAACGTCGTCCGTTCGGTAGGCAGGGCTGTGGGGCTGCCCGCCCGAACGACCTTTCAAAGCTGACCATTGTTCGGTCGGGCGGGGGGTCGAAATTGGTCGGGTTTGAGCGACGGCTGACCGCTGTTCCGGTTGTCGAATCCGATTGTCATTACTTTCCTTATCCGAATGCGCCTTCCAATTTCGACATTTTCTTTCCGTCCACTTTCTTTTCTAAAGAAAGTGGACCCGCCGCCAGGCGGAATGCACTAACTGGGTATCATTTCTTCTTCCACTAACCGTGGAGGGTCCCCATTTCTTTTCAGAAAAGAAATGGGGAAAAGAAAATTTGTCGAAATCTGAACACACAAACAAGTTAGAAGGATTCGTTGAGTGAACTAGTTCCTTGGAGTAAATCTCGGGGCAAGAAGCTGCCCCTCGATTAAATCTAGCACAGATCATCCAACCCTCTTGCCTCCGATTTCGACTCATCCCACGTGCAGCTCACGCACTTGCCCTTACTTTATGTTTTCGGCCTGCGCGAAGGCGATGGCTGTGGGACTGCCCGCCCGAACGACCGTCAAAAGCCGACCATAGTTCGGTCGGGCGGGGGGTCGAAATTGGTCGGGTTTGAGTGAAGGCTGAACTGTCGTTCTGGCTATCGAATCCGATTGACACCAAATCTCCTTCTCTGAACGCGTGTTCCAATTTCGACAGTTTCTTTCCGTCTACTTTCTTTTTAAAAGAAAGTAGACCCGCCGCCAGGCGGAATGCTCTGCTTTGTACTATAGTGACTTTTCTCTTTTCTCATCAGCGACGACTGACGTCGTGTCGTTCCTTTCTTTAAAAAAGAAAGGAACCGAAATGCCGCTGTACGGCATCCCGCCAATCGTATTTTTTTAGAGCGGGAGAAATTGTCGAAATCGAACACACTGTTACGGCCCTGCCCGCTTCCCTGCCTACCGATCGGACGACGTTCGTCCGGCAGGCAGGCCCGAAATCTCGCGGCATCAAAGTAATGTAGAATCTCAAGCTGTCATCAGAACTGCCGCTCGATTAAAGTCCCACGATTACGTCGCCTACACACAAACCCGTCGATTTCGACTCCCACCTACATCCGCCAACGCACAAGCCCGAGCTCAACCAAAGCATAGGCTCAAAACTCCCGCGGTTTTCGGCTCTACGCACGTGCCCCGAAGGGATCGCTTCGGGACAAGAGGGTCTTAGAATTAATGTGAGACCTTTGTCGAACCGTCCCCGGCCCGTCTTTGATATCGCAATTTGCGATGTCAAACCCTGATGCTCTCCAGCAGTTATCTGGAACACGAAGTCTTCTGGAAATCGGTCCCGATTTCGCTTCACAGCCTCATTAAGCCTGAATGTTGGGATCCCATAGATAGTGGCAAGATCGCTGTCCAAAAGAACTTTTTGTCCGCGCAGGGAAAAGATGCGAGATTCAACCCGCGCCAGAGGATATTTCTTCATGGCTCGTTTTGTCATCTAAAACCTCCATTGTCAGAATTCAGCTGTTGCCTGAAACCCATAAATGTAATCGGCAGCATTCTTTGCAGTTTTATCGATGTGCCAACGATAGACTCCGCTCAGTCGGACAAAACCTATCCGTGCACCAAGAACCCCACCAATCTGTTGATACGTTCGTTGATCGAGATCGCCTCCCTCCGTCAGAACCATCCTCATGGCATATCCGATGCGAGCAAAAAATTCGCTTCGTTCATATCCCACAAGCATACTGGATCCCGCCAACGTTTCTGTGTCATCTGAGATAGCAGGATCATCCTCCACCGACTTCGTCTTGATCCAAAAGCTTGAGCCGACACGAGCATCAATCCTCAATCCCTCTTCTGACCGAAAAACATAGTTCGCTGCGCCATCAATGGGAAGGATGTTTGGTATAAACCCGTCAAGTTCGTCAACGTCTGAACTAATGCCAACGACTTGCGCCCATGTTGCACCTTGAGACACGGTCGGTAATCGTGTACCGGCGTGAAAGGTAAGACCCTCGCTGAAGCTGTGGATTTCCAGGCCTAATCGAATGTTTCCCACTGTTGTATGAGATTCTGAAACGTCAAATTGTTGACCGAAAAACTGAAAGGAGAGATTGAACGCCCCGCGAGCGTAAGGAATATCCATAAGAAGAAGTAATCGGTCGGTCAAGCGAACACGGCCGCTCAATCGAGCGAAGTAACCAGATACCTCGCCTGAACCCTT
This sequence comes from Ignavibacteriales bacterium, assembly GCA_016193365.1. Lineage (GTDB taxonomy): Bacteria > Bacteroidota > Ignavibacteria > UBA10030 > UBA10030 > JACQPT01. The sequence goes on along the minus strand of JACPSI010000076.1, from coordinate 25,995 downwards.
TAATTTGGGTTTCAGATACTCTATCGAAATCTCATTCTCTGTTAACGGGCCCATGAACACAGATTGCGCATAACCAGGAGAAGAGGAATGGATCATCACAGCGACCGCAGAGGCCGTCATAAGAAGTTTCTTACGCATGTGTGCCCTCGATTTCCGCCAAAGCCGGATGAACCTATGGATCATATGTCCCGCGGTTACGTCTCCAACCCGAGCCAAAAACATTCAATGTCATTGCAAGCGTTTCTTGCGAAGCAATCTCGCACACATGATAAAAGCCAAGGAACTACTTGGGACTAGGCTTGAAGGTGGCCAGCAGTTGTACACAGACGTTCATGTTGGCCGAATTCTGGCTTTCCGTCCCATTCATGTATATGAGCTGAACGATGAAGTTTGTCTCATTTGCAGGGTTAAGGAATCCCGCGACAAGAAGATGAGAATCCTCGCCCTCGAAATCAGCTTTTGCATATGCAAAATAACCGCGAAAGCCATTCAGGTTATTCAAGTCTTTCTGAAGCAAAACTTTCTTTTGGGTTCCAGGTGAGGTATCAAGCGCCTTTTGGGCGACTTTCAGAGGATCGGTGATGTTAATATCCTTGAACGGTTTTATGCTCAGAGCAACAGAGCCGGTGTGGCCCGTGAATTGAGTATTGTCGCTTGTGATTTCCTTGAAATCGACAGGTATCTTGAAATCTATTCCGTAGGCGTCCCACGTCATTTTTTTCCAGTTTACGGCAGAATAGGATTTCTCCGGAGTCGCGATTGACGCGAAACTTTGAAGAATCTTTATTGCGGTTTGCGCATGCAAGGAATTTTCTTCAGGCGTGGAATCAAACCACAATAACTGCGCAGTAAAGTTTGTCTCATTTGATAGATTGATAAAACCCGAAATATACATATGCACAAGCCTGTCGTCCTGAGTTGTTGTTGCGTAAGCCACATACCCCTTCAAACCGTTCAGGTTTGCCAACTCCCGTTCAGTATCGACTTTCTTGTTAGTTCCCGGTGTGATATCAAGCGCTGTCCGGGCAACATCAATCGGGTTCGTTACGGAAGCATCGCGCCAAGGTTTGATTCTCAATGTAAACAGATCTCCCTCGGCCGTGAATTCTTCACTCGTGTTACTTTTGATTATCAAGTCTGAGGGCACGGCAAAGCTTATGCCGTATTCTTTCCAGTCATATGTTTTGAGATTTACTGGAACTTTTGGTTTTGTCGTCGATACGTCGGAACCGAGTATTTTGCTTGATTTCTTGGGAGTATGGATGACGGCAACTGTTTTCTGTTGTTCATTCTGAGTTTTCGACAATGGTTCAATCGTCGTCGTTGACGTCCCATTATCAGCGTCCTTCTGAGGCGGGGTTTGGTCATTCTTCGTGTTCTCCGCAGTAGTTGATGAAACCGTACTAACCTCGGGCGATTTCTTGGGAACCAAATAGATGGCAATCCCCACCGTCAGAAGTACTCCCCCGATGATCGCAGAAGTCGTCTGCTTCGTGTAGGGGACGGTTATTTTTCCAGTGAGTCCACCCGAGATAGACAACAAAAGAAAGAGAACGCCAGCCACACAGAGTATTGTCGGCAATGGCGTATTCGATAGACCGGACAGTAATTCCATACTAACCTCCTTATGAGGATGTCTGCCCCCGTTTCACCGAGAGCAACGGTATTACCTTAGTATCCGAAGCGTGAATTTCCTATCTGAGTTTAGATGATGTTCGTCATGGCATTCCATTGTTGTCATCGGGGATTCTTATGTCCTTCGCCATTCCTGCTTGAACGTAAACATCCCGCTCTGCGCAATCTCCTCCGGCGACGTGTTGCTCGGATGCGTGTTGCTCGTGATCATGTCCTTGTCAACGCTCTGGTAGCAAGTCCGCACAAACGTCGCACACTGGATGGCAAATTCTTTGTCGAAAATGTTCTTCTTGTGCAACGTTTTGGTGATCATCGCCCACAACGTCCCCACGAGTTCTCCCACCGGATACTTATAGCGGTCGTCGTACGAGATCTCCAGTCCCTTTGACAAAACTTCTTTCTGCTGGTCTGGCGTGAGGTCCATGCCGAGCACTGCGGCGTATTCGACTGTGTCCATGCACCATTTCTCGAGCTTGCTTTCCTGAGGGCCGTTGATGAACTGGATTTCTTTGAAGCTGAAATGAATGTCGCTTTCGAGGATGTAGATCGTTCCGGCGCGTTGCTCTCCCAAAAGAAACACATGGTTGTATTTGGAAGGTTTCTTGTCGGCGGTGATGCTGCTTTGTCCTGCCCGGATGAGCATGTACATGTCGTCGGTGGCTCCGACGAGGGCCACACGCCCGGGCGCGTAATGTTTCGTGAAGAAATCGAGAAGCTGCTGGTTCATTGGTGGTTCTCCTTACGGATTATTTTTCTTCCACGTCCCGTATGCTTGCTTGATATGCTCAATGGCCGCCGCTTTACGAAGGTTGAACTGTTGCTCGTATTCCGCTTCTTTCTCATAAAATTTATGGTGGCCGGGTTTTGTCGGGCTGTCCACCGCGACCGCATCGTGGTCGGGCAGACTTCTGCGTGTGGAAAAATCCTCCTGTTTCTTCAAGTCGGACGGAAACGTCGTATACCACCGCCACCACTGCCCGCTGATCAATCTGCCTTTCCAATGGTCGGCGGCTTCCTTCGGAGCATTGAAAGGGTTGCCCGGGATGGGGGCGAGACGGTCAAAATTATAAACTAACCTCGACGCGGGCACGCCCTTGGCCGGATTATACAGTTTGAGCGAGCCGTCGTCGTTGCGATCTGCAAAATTTCCATACAGCGAATGGGCGTAAAAGTCTGCGATTGCGTGGCCTGCACAACCAAAATCCGCCAACGAGGCCGACGGTTTGAGCCGCTCTCCGATCCGCTCCCACGTTTCATCGAGGGAAGCAAAATCCGAATGGTCGCGTGGGTCGTACTGCAGCGTGTTCACATCGATCGCAAAACTCTCTGCTTTCACCTGCCAGAGGTCAGACCACGACATATCCTTGAGCGCTTCGTCAAAGATATCATTGTGAATGCCGGCGGCAAAAGAGGGGTTGAATTCATCCCAGAACGAACGGTCCGAAACATAACGCAAGAACCGCTTCCCGGCGGCTTTGAAGCTGGAACGGATGCGCCACAAATGTGAACGGTTGAAAACGAAATGCGGTATGTATTCCACCTGCTTCCCGGCAACAGCCTTCTTGACTGGCTTGGACTTTACTATGGAGGTAGGGTCGAGAATTTCCCATGCACCGCGCTCGTTTTGATACATCACCCAGGCGTGATTAAACTTCAGCCGCTTTCCGTCCGCGGTGGAGCCCTCAAGAGAGCCGAGAGCCACGCGAATACAATACTCGCTGATGCCGCTTGACTGAAGAAGCGCCGCGAGCAAAAAGGAAAGATCCTCGCAATCTCCGCCGCCCTGCGCGAGGGTTTCTTCGGGAAAAAGCCAGGAGTCGAAGACCCGCCTTGAACGTTTGTACCACAAGCTTTGCATGGACCGTTTCACAGCAGCGGCGCGGAAGTCGAACGAACCCGCCTCATCGGACATGAATTTCAGCTGATGTTCAACCGGCAGCCGGTCGATGTGTTTCTGCAAAAAATTGAGGACGACGGCATCATTCTCAAGAGCCAGGAATGAGCGGATGTCGATGTTGTAGCGCGTGATCTTCGTGTGCGGCACTTTTCGACTGGAGGGGATGATTGGCTCTGCAATGAGCTCATCGCCTGCCCAATGCCATTTTTGATACGGACGTACGGCGGAATGTTGAAGGCACATAGGAGTTATGGTTTAAGTGGAACCTAAATCTTGTCACGCCCGCTTGCCCGCCAAGCTTTGTAGCGGGCGGATTTTTAGCCTGCCTACCGGACAGGCAGGCGGGAGTCCAGGTCATAGCCGGGATCTGGATTCCGACTTAAAATCCGGCGGAATGACAAGATACTCGCGTGGCAACGGCAGTATCTCTCCGTCCTCACCAATCAAATCCTGCCACTTTGGGTTGTGCTTCTCAATCAAAGCCAACTTCCATTTCCTTCGCCACTTCTTGATTTGCTTTTCACGAGCTATCGCTTCGTCGACGTCTTCATGCATCTCGTAATACACGAGTAAGTGCACATCGTATTTCTTCGTGAAACCGTCATAGTCGCCATTCTTGTGCTGATGTGCCCTTATCAGAAGCTCGCTCGAAATTCCAGTATAGAGAGTTCCATTTTTTTTGCTCGCCATTAAGTACACATAGTATGTCTTTTGCTCGAACATTGCAGATGTTCAGTATTACACTCGTTCTGGATTCCCGCTTAAAACGTGCGGGAATGACAAACGTACTATCTGTCACTCCCGCGGATTGTTAGCGGGAGTCCAGGACTAAGCCGAGTTCTGGATTCCGTCTTACAATCCGACGGAATGACATTTACTTCTTTGCTCTCTCTATCCTATACTCCGGCGACTTCGCATTCCCAAGCGTTTGAAAAAAATCCTTCCAGAATTTATTCTTCGTCACGCGAATATCAAAGGTCCCTTCAGGACTCAGGCCGGACATCGGCAATTCCAATCCTTTGTCGGCTTCACTGAGCCGCACAATCAATGATTTTGTTTTCCCGGGTACGGCCACGGAAATAGTGTCGCCTGTTGTCGTAAACAGGACGGCGTTCTCGTCGGCACGGATGAACAGCGCGCTTATTTTATGCGGACTCTCGTTCTCACGCACAACGATCCGCACCGTTTTGGACGCGTCCGCCGGCTGGGCGTACAATACGGACACGACGTCGAAGCGCACGTCGGCTGAAGCCAATGCCGTTCCAGCCTGACCCACCAGGCTGCCGATGAGTGCGGGCGCGCCGATGCCGAGAACGAACGCACGTTCCCAGTTTTTTTCTTTATAACGCAGGACGGCGATGAACCCGATGAATGCGAGAATAGTCAGCGCGACGGCCTGGCCGATGCTCGGAAGGTCGTCCCTGAGCGCAGGTTGAATCATTTTGACCAATTCGGGCGACATTCCGCCCACCGCCCCGATGATGCACGCTGCGAGGGATGCCTCTTTGAAAATGTTTTTAAATCCGGATGGTTTGTCGTCAGGCATATGTACCTCCTGATGTATGTCTTGTGGTGTTGGTTTGTAGGTGCGACGTGTTGTTGAATTCATCCTTGTTTATGTCCAAGGCATTTGCCGATAACTCCATAAGAGCCATGGCTGTGGGGGCGCGTCGAAATCGGCCGGGTTTGTGCGTTGGAGCCGATATACGCGGGACATTAAATCGACGTGCAATTCTGACAATGGTTAACATTTTCTCATCACTTTACGCACGGAGATTTCGGGCACGCGGGGTAGAGGCTCAAAGTGCGTTCCGATTTCGACATACGCCCTTTTGGCGCTCGAAAAAATTACGATTCGCGCCATCCCGTAAAGCGGGACTTTCGTCCATTTCTTCCCGCCAGACCGCTCGGCGGGCTGGTGGGCGAGTCCGATCCGAAGGATCGAGATCTCGTTCCGTTTTTCGGAACGGACAAAGAAATGGACAACATTCTTACAAGCTTCATCGTGCGAATGTTCAATTTCTTATTGCGTCGGCTCCTACAAACGTGATGATTCTTACGGTTCCTTCGCAAACCCCATCGACGTCACCGGATGTATTTCCCACAGCGTTGCTGCCTTCATGCCTTTCATCCCCCGCGGCTCTTTATCCGGCACATGCCAGCTGTCGAAAAACAGTTGACCGGTGATGTATACAAATTGAGGATGTTTGATCTTCCTGCCGCCTCCGCCTGGCTCGGCGCCTTTCAGTATTTTGTCCCGCACAAACTTGCGCACCTTCTCCGCGCGTTGTTTCATTTTTCCCGTGACGAAATCCGGATGCGGAACCTCGACAATCAAACAGCTGTCTCCCGATTCGCGCGTGCGGCTGATCTGAATATGATAATCGCCGTCGTCTTCAAATCCCACGAGATGAAACCAGCCCGTCGTCCGCACGATATCGCCTTCGCGCAGCTTTGACGGGTTTTCGAAATACGGTATCAGGGCGTCCTGGTATCTCACATCGTTGCGCTTGACGTCCTGCGGATTCGGCATGAAGAGAAGGCTCTGCAATGCAATGCGTTTTGCCTTTTTGTTCATCTTGCTCTCAACGACGCTGATCTTCACCGGCCACCGTGCAACGCCCGGCTTGTATTTCTTCTGTGCCGGAGCGAACGTGATCGTGAGGCAAAAAGCAGCCAGCACGGTAAAGCGAAAGAGGTTTTTCATGTAGGTTCCCTTGGTTTGGCACTCATGCTTGATCTGTAGGGACGTTCAATTGAACGTCCCTACAGATGCGAGGGGTTGAGTCCCACAACCCTACAACGCCTCAAGCCTGCCCCTCCACAAAAACCATTTGTTCACCGTTTTCAAATGAACAAAAGAGAACAACGAGACAATCACAGACCCCACAATCACAAGCAACCATGCTGAAATGGCCGCAGAGATGATGTGTGCGAAAATCTGCTCCAGGGCCACAGTATCCATAAGAAACGTTGCCAGCGCGCTTTCAACGAAAACACTTTCAGCGACGAGTCCGGCGAGCACGGCAAGCCAGAAAAGGATCGTGCCGAATTTTAAAACAGTCCTGACGAAACGACTTTCAAAACTGTAGATCTTGAAGAACTGTTCGGCTGCAATGTCCAGATGGCGAAGATACTTTGCGCTCCGGCGCGTTCCGTCGGCATACGCTTTGATTCGTTCGAATGTCCACCCCGGAAAAAGAATATCGGCGGATTTTTTCGTTTTACTTTTCGCTTTTATAAAACCGCGCGGGATGGAAGATGCCATGTTGTAGCCGCTCTGCATCAGCGAAAAAGCTTCGACGTCCGTAAATGCGTCGAGGTCCGTGCGAATGTTCGAGAGCCTGCGCTGGGCTTTTCGCAGAATACCGTAGTTTGTGACGCCGTCGTCAATCTTGTCGTTCTCTTTGACCGAATCTCCTGGTTTGAGCCTCTGGACATCAAGATCCTCACGAAGGTGGAGAAGGGCTCGCGTGCTTTCGTCGTGGTCGTACGCGACGACGGATTCGAGTTCAAGGTCGCGCACTCTGTCTTCGAGAATTCCCTTTGTACGCCAGACGGCGAAGAGCAAAGCGCTTTTTGGTTTTGCCTGGTCGTCCAGCTGTCCGCTGGCGTCGCTGACGATAACGTGTGTACAATTCTCGTAGAGAATGGACGTGACGCCCTGGTTGTCCTGAACGCCGCCGTCGACAAGTTTCGGAACGACGTTTGGATATAAATCCGTCAGCGGAAGAGGGCGAAAGATGCCGGGCACGCACGCTGAGGCAGCGACAGCGACACTCAATGGCACGCGATCGTATTTTTCCCGTGGTGTGTTGCGGAATTCTTCGCCCTCGAAGTCCTTGTATGTGAATGCATCGAGAAAGAGATTTTTATCAAAGTCAGTTGTACCTTTTTTCGGCTCACGTTCACCCATGGACACCGCCGTGAACTGCCAGTTGCGGCCGGTGTTCAGCGTCGTAGCGTTGATGATCAGCATCGGCACTTTGGCGTTGCGGCGGGCGTTGTGCTTCAACGGTGAAAAATTCGTCGGGCCTCCCATGGGATGAACGAGGAGCTCTTTCATCAGGACGTTATCGTGTCCGATACTGGGGATGTGTCGTGCGACGGGGTCGTAGAATGTGCCGTTGTACAGCTCCGCCATGCGGTCGCTGCGCGAGTAGCTCCGTTTGAAAATCATCCTCCAGTTTTTCAGGTAATTCGCGTATGCGCGGACACGGACGTTGGTGCGGACGCCGTCGAGAAAACTCGTTTGAATCGAGTGCACAATCCCGACGTAATCGGCGGCCGTGATCTGCGAGTCGGTTTTGGATTCAAGGAGGCGTTTCAGGTGGAGATAGTATAACGCTCCGACGATGGAGCCGCCGGAAACGGTGGAGAGTACTTCCACGGAACGCAACACGTTCAATTCTGCAAGCCGGGCCAGCACGCCGATGTGGAACAGCGAAGCGCGGAAGCCGCCGCCCGATAACGCCAGGCCGAGTTTGAAATCTTTCATGCGAAGCTCCGCATCGAAAACGTTTATGCAATGGAGGCGGGAAAGAGCAATTCCACGTGGGCGCCTCCCTTCGCGAGTTTTGCTTCAGCAGAAAAACCGGAGTGTAAACTATAGTATTTCGGAGTTCAGCGCAATACCGAGAACACGGTATAGACTAAGTGGTTGATTTTTAAAGGTTTGACAGAAAGACAGGAATGAATCTCAGTTTTACGGGGGAATTTTTTCCCGATGTTGGCTCTCTCGGTTCTTAATAAATCTGACGGAACACAGACCAAACTACATAACCGTCACGAGGATTGCGAGCGCGAGCTCAGCCTGGAGCAGATTTCATTTACCCTCCACAAAAAGCGGAGGCAACAACGCGATGTCAGCCGGTATGATATTCTACCTTTGTCACTCAATCGGATTGGAAGGAGGAGTCCAGGCCGTGGCTGAAATGGGGACTACCTCTCAGAATCCGGAACAACCAACAATTGCCTATTCACTTTCTCCCTGATCCTCATATTTGATGACATCGGCTTCAATAATGTAGGTTCTCGTGCTGTAAATCGTTGCGAGATTGGCAATCCCCGTAGAAAGGGTTGCATCTTTCGAGATTCCATACACCCGGTAATACACCGCATTCGAGATCAACGCCGGCACCAACACATCCACCGCATCTTCATTTATCCGTTATCCTAATATTCACCGCTTTGTCCCCCTGGACAGACTCCACTTGCTTCTTCAAAAGGTCATGAACTTCCGTCTGTTTAACGAGGAGCAGTGAAAACAACCAGCCTCCTTTGCTCTCTACACTGACATGCTTGAGAACTCTGAAAGGCCTCTCCTGTTTTGGCGGGACATGGAGTGTGAACTGCGCAGTGTGGCATGCGGAGAGTACGAAGCCGAGGATTGAAAAAGCAACAATACGAGTTTTCATCGTGAGTTCTCCCTGGCTTACTTGTATGCAATGATGTCTGCTTCAACGGTAAATGTGCGCGTACTGTATACAATCCCGAACAGGCACAACACCGTGATGGCAATGTCGTCGGCGTTTTGTACCGACGTCACCACGACGTTCATGACTTCGTCTCCTCCCGCGTTTTGCATGGCGTCTCTGAGTTCAGGCTCGAAGGAAACGGAATTGACCGAGGCTGCGCCGAAGAACACCCAACCGCCTTTGTCTTCAAACTTTACATGACGAACAACTGTAAACTGCTTCGCTGGTTTATCGATGGATGCGCCGTAACGTGCAGCGCTGCATCCGACAAGGCCAAGCGAGGCGGTGATGCTGAGAAGGATTATGAGAGAACGTCGAATCATATGGGCCTCCTTGTGTGGTTGCGAGAGAGGCCAACATCACAACACCAACGACGCTGAAGATTCTCGTTAATTGGCGTTTCATGAATGCCTTCCTTGAAGAGTGCGGTGATTTTAGGTTGGACGAAGACGGATGTAAGAAACTTTCGTCTTTCTGTCAATACCGTGAACACGGTATAGACTAAGTGGTTGATTCTGCGGATGTTAGGAGAAAACGGGGAAGAAAAAGAGGTTAGAACAGTCTCTCTTTCAAAACTTTTGAGGCGAGAGCACTGCGCGTGTGGACATCGAGTTTTGAATAGAGGTGTTTCAGATGAGTCCCAACCGTATGAATACTCAGCTTCAGATTCTCGGCAATACTTTCTATCGTAAGCCCTTCAGTGACGAAATGAAGAATCTGCTTTTCCTTCGGCGTGATGTCGTAACTCTTTTTTGGGAATCCGGGAAAGGCGAGAATCTTCAAAAGCTTCTGCAGTGTAAACGGGTCGATGGGCGTGCCGCCCCGGACGGTTGCAGTGATGGCATGTACAAGATCCTCGGCGCTTGATGTCTTGCTCAGATATCCCGTGGCTCCTTCTGCAAGTGAGCGGATAATATTCTCGTCGCGGTCGAGTCCGGTGAGCATGACGATTTTGGACATCGGAGCAGCATCCAACAATTTTCTGATGCCGTCGATGCCGGACATTCCCGGCAAACCGATGTCGAGAAGAATAACGGCGGGTGGTTTCGCACCGTTTTTGAGGGACTCGATCGCAGCTTCACAACTTTGAAAACATTGCGAACAGCAGATCGTGGTTGTTTCGGTCAGTGCGGCGGAGACGACGGTGCAGAATTCCTCGTTGTCGTCAACGAGCCAGACGGAAATGGAGCTGGTTGTGGTGGGGGCAACCTGACTCTGCGTCATAGGAAAAATGTTTGGTTATGGTAAGAGAATTCCGGGCAAGTGTCAAGGGAGATCCACTAATTTCAAAGTCGATCCCCGAAATTGCGGGAGGTCTCCGTAAGTAATTTCGGGGATCACCAGGACCGACGTTTAATTCTTTTTTGCCTTCTCCCGCGTCTCCACACGAAAGTCGACATTCACAACCTGGTTTGGCTTGACATCGATTTCTTTCGAAACTGCCGCAGAACTGCCAATCACCTGCGCCTTGACGATCTGTTTTCCGAAGGGAACGTTGTCAATGTAATACCGGCCGTTGTAGTCCGCGCCGCTGACAAGGTTTGTTCCTTCGATAGACACGACTACTGCCCAGACCGCCTCTTTGGTCGCGGCGTCTGTTACCGTGCCGGTGAGGCGCGCTTTTCCGTTAAGAGCGGCGGGTTGGTAGGAAACATGGACGGGGGCCGTTGCCGAACCGCAACCGTCCAAAAGAAACTGGACGAGCAGAAACACAAGGATATGACACTGCTTCATTCATTTTGAACCTTTCCGCCTCCATGTGTTTTCCGCCTCCGGTAGTTGCTGTGCAATCAAATTAAGTGAATTCAACCGCCGTGTCAACCCATGATGACTGAAATTGTATTCCGTTGTAGGACACGACATACCGTGTCCCGACGTTTTAATCAATGAGAAGAATGTGATCATTCCGAATCCTCAAGCCGAAAACCCTCCTACACGCTGAACCTTGCCGAGTTTCTGGCCAAGAAACCTCTCGCCAACTTCCGAAAACTTGTGGGGAACATCACTCACAAAAAATTGCAGTCTCGGCTTCATCGTGCTTGTGTTGCGAAGCCCCGATTCTTCAAGCATGCGCTTGACGGACACGGCTGTTGCTTCACCGGAATCGATCAAGACAATATTATCATGAAAGATTTTTCCAATGACAGCTTTCAGCAAAGGATAATGCGTGCATCCCAGCACCAGCGTGTCGATCTTCTCAAGCGTCAACGGAAAGAGATACTCTTTTGCAATAAGTTCCGTTGCCTTGTGGTCCGTCCATCCCTCCTCCGCAAGAGGGACAAACAACGGGCACGCCTGCCCGAATGTTTGCACGGATTCATCCAGCTGACGGATCGCATTCGTATAAGCATTACTGCGCACAGTGCCCAACGTTCCGATGACGCCGACGCGCTTTTTCCTTGATGCCTTTACGGCAGCTTCGGCGCCGGGCAGAATAACGCCGACCACCGGGACCTTCGCGCGCTTTTGCACGACGTCCAGCGCAACCGCTGAAACCGTATTGCACGCGATGACGATGAGTTTCGGATTGTGCTGCAAAAGCACTTCCGTATCTTGGAGCGCATATTCGCGAACGACCTGGGGCGATTTGGGCCCATAGGGGACACGCGCAGTGTCGCCGAAATAGACAATGTTCTCGTGAGGCAGTTCCTTCAACAGCGCGCGTACGACCGTCAGGCCGCCGATCCCCGAATCGAAAACGCCGATGGGTTTTGCAGCGCTCATGTCGGCACCAGTTCGGATTCGGCAAGAGCTCCGACCACGCGCATGATTTCCGCCTTTACCAGTTGTTGCCGTTCTTGAGTCAGCTTACTGCCGGTCATATCGAGCACATAAAACGAGTCGACGATGCCGTCTCCGCGGGTTGCAATTTTTGCGGAGGAGATGTTCAGACCAAGTTTCGAAATCGCTTCCGTGACGCGGTACAAGAATCCGAGCATGTCCGGCGCGTACACGTCGATAATCGTGTAGCGCGGATGGTCCTCGAACTCCACGTCGATGCGGATGTTGGGGTTGTGATGGCGCGAGCGGCGTTTCCACTTCATGCGGTGTCGATCGAGCAGCTCTTCCATCATCACGCTTCCCGAAATCACATCCGCCAGTTCGCGCTGGATTTTCTCGCATTGCTGCGCTGTCAGTTGCGATTTTGCAATATCGTCGACAACGCGGAACTTGTCGATAATAATCCCGTCATCCCTCGTAAAAATATGCGCGTCGATGATGTTCGCATCGTTGGCTGAGAGGACGCCGCAGAACTTCGACAACGCGAACGGCGCGTCCGTGGAAAGAATCGTCACATGAGTTGAATTCTGCTGATTGCGAAAAAGCGTCGATACGGAATCGCCTTTCCTCAAGTCTTGAATATGCTGCGCAATCTCCGACGCATCGAAGGCGGAAAGGTAAGCGGGGTTGTCCATGCCGACCAGGTGTTTCTGTGCCTCCTGCGCGGAGACCGAGCCCGCGAGCGTTGTGATCAATTCCTGAATTGCTGCGTGACGCCGTTGTGTCGCGGCGTGCTCAACATCTTTTGGCGTCATCTTGTGTTCAAGGACATCACGCGTCTTTCGGTACAACTCGAACAACAAGGCTTCCTTCCAGTCCGTCCACACATTTTTATTGACGGCCGAGAGGTCGGCGTGGGTGAGAACATACAGCAAATCCAGCTGATGCACGCCGCGAACCTTTGCCGAAAAATCGATGATCGTTTGCGGGTCGTTGAGGTTGCGCCGGAAGGCGATCTGTTCCATCAAAAGATGGTTGCGGACAAGGAATTCAACATCTGCCAGGATGTCGTCGTACTGAAGGCGCTGAAGGATCTTTCGGCTCAGTGTCACACCGACGATTTCGTGGTCGCCGGCGCGAACGGGTTTTGCAATGTCGTGGAGGATGCAGGCGAGGTAGAGCGGGACACGGTCCGGCAACGAGCGGAAGACTTTTCCAAATGAAGAGGAAGAAGATTCAAGCGCCTCGGCGTTGGCCAGGACGTTCAACGTATGTTCATCGACGGTATAATAGTGGTAGACGTTATGCTGGAAGTAGGCGACCATGGGCGCCCATTCGGGAATCCACCGTGCAAGCACGCCGAGTTCGTTGATGCGGCGAAATGTCGGGCCGACGTTTGTCGAACCCAGCAGCTGTCGGAACAGTTTTGAATCGAGAGGAGTTTTCAGGGGACGGAAATTTTTTAAGGATCGGTACAGAGAATCCTCAACGTCGAACGAATGCAGCGCCTTCTGAGCAGCCGAGTGCAAGAACGCCTGAAGGGCTTCGGTGTTGGACAACTTGATTTTGCTTGAACGGAGTCCAACCTTGCCGTCGCGAAGGACAAAGGAACTATCAAGCGTTACGGTTTTTCCTGATGATTTTGCCGCGGTGAATGCGCTCCTTGCCCACTCGCCGACGCGTCGATAGACAAGGTCGACGGCTCTCGTTGCCACATAATAGTCCTGCATAAAGTGTTCAACACGGCTGCGATGCCTGGAGGGGCGGTATCCAAGGCCTTCCGCCACCTGGGGCTGGAAAAGAAAATCGAGGGAATCGTGCAAAGATTTTGACTGAAGATGCATTTCGTTGCGAACGCGAAGGAGAAAATCGAACGACCGTTGAGGTGCTTTGAGGAATCCCGGCGGGAGGAGTTTCTTGATCGTGCGGGAGTTCAAGAGTCGCACCACAGCCGACTCACCGTCTTTTTGTCCGACGGGTAATGTATGGGTGCCTCTCAGGATCCAGAGAATGGTGTGAAGGTCTCTCAAACCACCCGCGCTGAGCTTGACGTTAGGCTCAAGCAGTTTTGTTGAGGCCCCGAATTTTCCGTGACGTTCGTCCGAAAGAGTTAACAGGGTCTTGACGAAATCGGATTTCTCGCTATGCTTGAGAGCTCTTTCCATCGCCGACCGGAATGAGGCAAAAGCCTTCACGTTCCCGCAGATAAACCGTGATTCCAGAAGCGACGTCCAGACTTCAATGTCGGACGCCTGAAAATCGAGGCACTCCCGAACTGAGCGAAAGCTGTGTCCGACGGACAGGCCGTTGTCGAAAATACGGTTGATAAGGTCTTTGGTTTTCTCGACGGCCTCCGGTTTGTGCTCTTCGTCTGCAACGAGGAACATGACGTCGGTATCCGAGGAAAAGCACATTTCGCATCTGCCGTACCCGCCAAGTCCCACGACCGCCAGGAGTCTTTTCCGGGGAGACGTGATGCCGTGGAAAATGGATCTTATAAGCAGGTCAAGCCGTTGTGTCAGCGCGAGGGAAACCCGAACACCCGGTTTACCTGAGGAATGCAGTTTTGTGATATCGGCAAGATCTCTTGCGAAAACGGTTTTTGCATCTGGCGAGCGTTTCATCGGGAGTGAATATACGCAAAAAAGAAGACCTTCCGAAGGATCACTCTTGACTTCAGAAATCCATCTCGTGTTTAACAGCGATTTCGGAAGTCTGACAATGTCCTTCGGAGGTTCACCTGTTGAGCGGGAAAACGTTTCGAAGGCCATCTTCAACGAGTGACATCTTCAACGAGTGAACCTTCAAAAGGTCTACAGTTTCGTTGCAACCACGGCCACTGCTTTTGCTGTGTGAACAGTTCCGCCCTCGCTGTCGAGCGCTTCGATGAGGACAACATACGGGCCGATGCGCGCACGTTGCTTGCTGTCGTCGAGACCATCCCAGATCACTTCGCCTGCGGCGCCGCTGAATTCCGCATTGGCGAGCGTCCGGATCAGCCTCCCGCGGATGTCATAAATCCTGATGCGGATCAGAGAGGTGGAGGCGGGCAAGTTGTATTTCACCGAACAAAAATCCTCGAACCCGTCGCCGTCTGGAGAAAACGGATTGGGCGAGATGGAAAGCGATGTCGTGCTCGGAAGCCCGGTTGTGATAATAGTGTTCGGCTTTCCCGGAGATCCACCCGCTGCGGTTGTTGCCGTGCTCCAATTACGCGTATCGTTCGATTCGAGGTTTGGATTGATACGTTCCAGGGAACGGCCTTTGGTGTCTGCGACATCCGGATGATGCCACGCCGGAGAATACGAGACGCTGTCGATTGTTGCATTTGTGAGGTCTTTCAAGATAATGTCGTCGCCGTCGTTTCCGAGACTGAAGCCTCCAGCTCGATTGAGAATAAACAATTGAAAATTGTTGATTGTAGATTGAAGGTGAGGATAAAGCATGAAGATTGAGGATTCTGCTGCGACAACGACGAAATCTCCGGGCTGAATGACACGCGATTGCGTCGTGATGGTGAACGTGTTGATGCCTCCTGACGCTGTCGGGCGGTCGGAGAATTTCCAGTTGATAATATTGACAGGTTGAGAACCCCGGTGGTACAGTTCAATCCACTCGTTCTGGTTTGTCAACGGGTCGTACATGATTTCATTGACCACGACCGAACCCTTTTCAAACGGGACGCGAACTGTCGCTGACACTGTATCGTTGGAGGCGTTTTCATCCTGGGCATAAGATACTGCAGCGTAGAATCGATGGTCCCCTGAGGGCAACGGTGGATGCGTTGCGAAAAAAGCGCTGGAATCTGAAGGAGCGATGGAGGTACCGGCGACGGAAGCGAATTCCTCGGATGAATCCGGAGACATGTTGTTGTTGGAGTCTCGAAAAAAACGGACCGCGTATCCTGATGCTGTCTGCGTGCCGAAGTTCTTTATCGTAGCGCTGAACTGAACGGGTTCGCCGGTCGCGGGAAAAGCTGGGCTTATGGTAAGCTTTGTCGGAGATAAATCGTAGGAAGTCAAGACCGTAATGGTGATGTCATCGAGCCGGAAAGTCCCTGCCGTGCCGCCCGAGCCACCGACGAGCCTCCAGCGAAACATCACTGTCGCCTGGTTTGCCAGCGTTCCGGGAATCTGAATTGTCGAGAGCGTGTAGCTGGTTGTTCCGGGATTCCGAATCGTATCGGCGAGTTGGATGGGAAAGGATGCGCCGTTATCTGTAGAGGCTTCGACAAGGAGTCCCGCAACGTGGGTACTGGACCTTGCGGTGTAAAACTGGAGTTTGTCGGGCGTCCTGCTCGTGAAGTCGAAAGCAGGCGACGCCAACGTTTGTGCAATCGTTGAGTTTGTTGAGAGGACACAGTTTGGCGATGAGCGGGGAGTGGAGGTGCTTGTTGCGAAATCGCCGCCGGGTAAACGGTTCGTCGTTGTTGTCCAGCCAACAGGGAGAGTCGGCGCGGTGACAGTATCGAAGCCCTCGGCGTAAGGAAAAGAAGAAAGCTGCGAGAAGACAATGGCAGGAAAAATCGTGACGGAGACAATCGCTCGCAGAGAAACGGGGAAAAGTTTTGTCATGACGCTGCGAACGTTAACTTGTCGCAAAGAGAGACACTCGACTTTCCACACGAGTTCTTAGGCTGGAAGAGGAAGTGCTGACCGATCCATTTTAACTTTATTTTCGCACGTAGTGCTTAAACAACTCCCATTTCTTATCAAAAGGCAAAACTCCATTGGATGTTCGCAAGATTGAAAGCGTTCATTCTCAAGAGACCTCCGACTTTCCACACACATGCCTTAGCCATAAGTCGGAGGTCGAGGATGGCTATTTTGCTTCAGTCATTCCCGCCCAGTGAATCGCGTTAAAGAGAAATTTGAACGTCCCTTCCGTCTGTGCACGATGCTGGACACGGAAGCCAAACAACACAAGCTTTCCTCTACCATATGTTAGTGCAACGGCGGCGGTACGGCGCTCAAGCCTTTCCTCTCCCGATATCCATCCCGAGAGCAGAATGTCTTCTGCGTCTTTCGGATACCACGCCAAAACTTTATGGGACAGTTCACCTCCATGGAGCGAAGTTTGATATGCGATGCGCTCATTCTGAAACGCTCCGACCTCGTCCGGCAAACCATACGTCACCGGGTGGTTCGGATTTACATGAAGGCGGAGGATTGAACCGGGACAATTGAATTGCTCCGCTGTTGCTCGCGCAAGTGAGTTTTGAACGGGTATATTAAACTCATCGATCACAAACTCCGAGGACGAAGCGAGCGCAATGAGCGTCCCGCCTTTTTCCACGAAGTCCTTCAGGTTTTTCGTACCATCTTTTGTAATTCCACCTGCATATTCCGGCGGAAGTTCCTCGAAATATCGCATTTGGCCCTCTTCACGCTTGGGCTTTCCTTCGAGAATGATCTCTTTGTCGACATGAGGCAAGACGATCGCGTCATAATTTGAATTTAAGTTTCCAGTCTTGACTTCTTTGTTATCGATGTTTTTCAGGTTGAACCCATACTGTTCGAGAACCCAGCGAGTCCACCCTTCGTCCATCGACGCGGCCCATGGTTTGTACAATCCCACGCGAGCTTCGCGAAGCCGGTCTGAAACAACCTGAGGTCTCGAGGATAATCCTGTCAAGGTGAGGTTGTATTTCTTCGCAAGCGCGCCAAGTTCGGCATGCTTATCGATAAGGACAGTGCCTGCAGGAAACGTTTTTCCGCCAGCGTCAAAAGCATCCCGCGCCACGGTAACAGATGCTTTTCGCCTTGAAAGCTCGTTGATCATTCTGGTCACGTTGTTGCTTTCGTGAGAAACTGCAAAGACAGGAGCGTTTGGGCTTTCAATGGAGCCCCCGGGCCAGTCTGATTCCGCAATGGAGCGGAGAGATTTCTTGTCCTCGGCGGAGAGTTTTACTTTATCGACAGTCACGCCAAGCATGAGCGGAAGAGACCATGCTGTAATGTCGTAAGGAGGAATGATGTTGGGGCCGGTCGTGGGGCGGACCTTTGGATATCGCTGAATGCCAAGGTGTTCTTGCAGGAACCTTGCATATGGCTGGGCTGAAGGAATCAGGAAATTCTTTTTGTAAGGCGAAACGGAAACCTCGGCTCCGTTTTCGCGAATCAAATGTGCGAGACGCGCTGCAGCGTTCGGGTCGCGTTGATTCATGGAAATTCTATAGTACTCGTCGGGGTTTTCCGTCTTAATATTGTCTTGAACCATCATCAATGTGGCGCGGAGAATATCTTCCCGATGGCCGGCGCTCGTCTCAAGCAGCGCGTTGGAGGCCGTGAGTTCGTAGTCGATGATATCGCGCAACCGCCACACGCCGCCGGGCCAGGGGTTTGGAAAATTGATTTGCTGGGTGTACCCGAACAGTCCCTTCCGATCCGACTGTAATTCATAGGCCGATATTTCAATCGGTGTGGCGATTCGAACGGAAGCAACTTCTGTAAGCAGGCCGACGACGTTTTTGAACCACCCCGTATTTTTTGTGCCGCCAGGCCAGTAAGCGTCATACGAGTAGCCATAAATCACGCCTTGTTTTTTCTCCTGTTCAAGCCGCCAGGACATGGCAGTCCCTATATGGTCCAACACCCGCCAAATGATCGGGTGAAGTGTTGCGGCTACCGGGTTGGAGTACGGCGGAACGAACATGCGCGGTCCCACAGCGCCCATCTGGTGTTCGTCGAGCCAGACGTGAGGGTACCACTCAAAGTATGCAACGCGGTTCATGGCTTTCGTTTCCTTTTGCGTCAACATGTACCAGTCGCGGTTGTTGTCATGGCCGACATAATGATGGTAGAGCCACGGCATGCGTCCGCCTTCGTATTTTGTGCCGAGATATTTCTTGTACCATTCCGTCACCATGATCTGGCCATCGGGGTTGAGGGAAGGAACGAGAAGGAGGATAACCTCGTTGAGCCATTTCTTTGTCTTTTCGTCATCGGATGTCACAAGTGCGTGAGCCCATTCCATGGCCATCTGGCTGGCAGCGATTTCTGTTGAGTGGATGTTGCACGTCACGAGGACGATCGCTTTGCCTTCTTTGACGAGCGCAGTGGTTTCGGATTCTGAAAGCCCTCGCGGGTCGTGAATCTTGCGGGATATTTCCTGGTATTTCTTTTTGTTTTTGATGTTGTCCTCAGAAGAAATGGCCGCAAGGATGAAATCATTGCCGAGCGTTGTAGCTCCCATGTTTTGGACTTCGATGCGGTCGGAGGCATTATCGAGGATCTTGAAGTAGGAGACAATTTGACGATAATCGGCCAGCTGACGGTCCGCTCCCAACGGAAAACCGAGGAACTCAGAAGGCGTCGGAATTTTTGTTTTTTGCTGCGCCTCGAGCGAAGAAAAAACAAAGCAAGAGCATACGAGATATCGTACGAAGGATCTCATTTGGAAGTCCTCCAGAAAAGTGGTGGTGGAAAGATAAAAATGGGACTAACGCGTCAGTGCGTAATACAGGACGTACAGCCACGAGAAGAGGCCGTGGATGATTGCCCAGAGAATTGAGTGATGTGCCGACCACGAAATGGTGATCGCCAACGCAGAGCCAAACGTAATGCCGGAGCGTACGAATTCTTTCTTGATGACGACGTTTTGCATGGGGGGCTCCTTGAGTGTTATTTCTTTTCCATCCCGATGGAAAACATGCGGTCCAGGTCGTGGCGCGAGAACACGCGGAAGGAAATCAATGTTTCGGACGAGGTAATTCCTTCGAGGCTCCGGATATGCTCCGTAACGACGGAAGAGAGGTCCTCATTGTTGCGCACGCGGATAACGGCGACCAGGTCGTACCGGCCTGCGACAGAGTACACTTCGCTGACGCCGCGCATGTCGGCAAGTTTTCCTGCAACGCTGTTAATTTTATTCCGTTCAACGGTGAGTAGAACAACGGCGGAGACCATGTGGATGACCTTTGAGATGGTGAAGTGATGGGGAATCTATGATTGGTTTGGGAGAAAATCCAGCAAACTTCGCAAATAATCTCGCGGTAGCCGCAGACTTTATGTCTGCGTCATGGCTAAACGGGGCGCTAATGCGCAACCTAAAGGTTGCGGCTACCACTGAGATTGGAAGAAAATCCTGCGAACTTCGCAAATAAATCTCGTGGTGGACGCAGACTTTAGTCTGCGCCATGGATATTTCTACCAATCAACCCAATTGTCCAAATCTAGGGTCGTTGATCCTTTGAAGGGGTATAACCTCCAATCATTGACCAATCCTTTTCTCACAGGATTCTCAAGAATGTATCGGATGTGTTTATCCACGCTTTCGTCCTCTCTTATGATATGGTCATAAAAATCTTTTTGCCATTTTACTGGTGCTCGAAGTGATCGCATCGCAAAGCCGGTCTTTTGTTTGAACGCTCTGAGCGGTTTCAACGTGTCGGATGACTCATCGAGACCACGTATTATGACGTGGCCATGGTCTGGCATAAAAAGGTACACATCCGAAGAACAGCGGAAGTTTGCCAATTCCGTTAAAAGCACATTTTCGAACAATCGGAAGAGTTTTTCGGTTACAAAGAAACTAATGCGGGGTTTTAGACAAATCGTGATTGAGACGACGCACGTTCCCCTGTAGAGTTCTGGTCGGAGTCTATGAGATTTTTCGCGAACTGGGCGCATGCATTGTTTCCCCCTCTACCATAAGAAACGAAATGAGGTAACAGATATCTCGCGGTAGCCGCAGACTTACGTCTGCGCATAGCTAATGGGCGCGCATGCGCAACCTGAAGGTTGCGGCTACCGCTGGTTTGGGAGAAAATCCAGCGGGAATCTCGTGGTAGCCGCAGACTTTATGTCTGCGCCCAATGCTAATGAGGCGCCCAAGCGCAAGCTAAAGCTTGCGGCTACCGCAAGGTTAGGAGAAAATCCAGCACAACCCGACCAAATTCGTCCGGGGCGTCGGCGTGAACCCAATGGCCCGCGTCCCGAATGGTGACCATCGTTGCACGCGGAAATAGTCGTTTCATTCCGTCGATGTCGCTATCGGCAATGTAGGTTGATTGGCCGCCTCTTATAAAGAGCGCGGGTTTCCTGAACGGCGTGTTGCTCTCGATTGCTTTGTTGAGTTCGGAATAGTTCTTGTGAATACCGTCGAGGTTCATTTTCCAAACGAACGAGCCTGATTGATCACGAGCGAGGTTTTTCATGAGGAATTGTCTGGCGGAAAACGCCGGTATGCTTTTTGCCAGCGATTCGTCGATTTGTTTGCGGTTCTGAAATTCCTTCAACTTTAAGCCATACATTGCGTCAAAGATGTAGTCGTGCTCAGAGCCGTAATTACGGGGTGCGATATCCACGACTACAAGACGCTCCACGAGGTCCTGGTGTTTCAGGGCGAATGTCATAGCTGTTTTTCCGCCCATCGAATGACCGAGGAGCGAAACAGACGTAAGGCCATGCTGTTGCAGGAATTCTTTTATATCTTGAGCCATGGCGTCGTACGAGAATTCGTCGCTGTGTGGCGATTTTCCGTGATTACGCGCATCAATCGTGAACACATGAAAGTGATCTCCAAATTTCTTGCTCAATGTATGCCAGTTGTCGGATGACCCGAGGAGGCCGTGAAGGATGAGGAACGGGCGGCCTTTGCCGTATGAGTGAAAGGCGAGATTCATAGAAGCGTGGATGATCTACAGCTCGAATTCGTTAACGAGGTCGTTCTTCACGTATGTCCATTTCCAGTCGCGTCAGTGTTTGACAAGGCCGGCCTTGACGGGATTATCGATGACATAGCGAACTAGGTTTTCCAGCTCGTTTTCGCGAATAACGTGGTCGTAGCTTTCGTGCTGCCAAAAAGCCCCCGAACGGCTGAGTACTTGATTGGCTTTGAATGCAGTAAACCATTTAAGATTTTCGAGAATATTCGTAACAATGTAGGGCGACGAGCCTCGTCGCCCTACATTGCCATCTTCTGTTTGATATATTGGCTCGAATATCAAATGGACATGATTTGGCATAACACAAAAGGCAAGAAGGTCGTACATTTTTGAATTTCGAAAATGAATTGCTTCGGCAACGATTTCAGCTATTACCGGATCTTTAAGCCAGAATGGGCCCGTAGAAACTCGGTCAAGGTAATCGTCAAATCGTCCAAAGTATCTGTACTGAAGTTCTCGGAGGTTCTTTGATTCAGTCGGCTTCGTTTTGAGGTTCTCGAGCGTTTGTTTTTCGGTTTCCCGCAGCTCTTGGAGCTCCAACAATACTTCGCTCGGAAGTGAATCCTTCAACCGAAATGTGACAAAGAAGGTTGCATCGAACGGTTGAAAATGTGGGAGACGCCGGTAGTAGAAATCTTCGGACATTGTGATCAATAAAATGAAAAAACGAAGCAAATGCATTCCGTCAAGCCTTCAATAACTGTAATTCTTTTGCTGTCCGGCTTGTTGTTCAACATCGCCGAGGCGCAGAGAAAAACCGCCCCCGCTCCTTCAAGCGTTCAGTCGATGATCAAGCAATCGAACCTCGACTACCAGCTGCGGGAGGGCTTCGAGCTTGTGCAGAAAGCCAACGGCGGCGACGCCGCAGCACAGCACGAGTTGGGCCTCCGCTACCTTATGGGAACCGGATTCTTGCAGGATACATTGAAAGGAGCGTACTGGATCCAGAAGTCCGCGGGGCAGGATTTTCTCCTGGCGCGGTACAATCTGGGAATTCTTCTTCTCAACGGCGTCGGCGTTGGGTGGAACCCGTTTGAGGCGTACAAAAACTTCAAACACGCCGCCGGAAGAAACATGTCCGACGCGCAGTATGTACAGGGATTGCTCCTCACCGAGGATTTGATTGTACCGAGAGATTGGTCGAGGGCTTATGTGTTGATCAAACAAGCTGCCGAAAACAACTTCGAACCCGCGAAAAAAGTATTCCATGAATTTGAAAAGCGAGGTATACAGGGAGATACACTTCAGGAGAAAAAAGGACGGCGATCTCCAGGGGACAGCACAGCCCGCAAGTTCCGGCCTATTTTCCTGGATTTCGATATTGATACCTCCTGGCAGGCGAATGATTCGACGCTGGTCGGCGATGTTTTTCGGGAAGCAAGCCCGTCGCTGAAAGCCGTTATCGATACGTCATATCACAGGGCATTCACTTCTTCGATAGTTCTTTCTGAAAACAAGAATTCGCAGGTCAATAATCGATCGGTAGTATTCACAGCTCTCGAGAATGAGGCGGAAGGGGGAAGTCCGGAGGCGTTGACGTTGCTCGGCCGGCTCTACGAGCGGGGCGTTGACGTTGAGCGAGACCCTTTCAAAGCAGCATCCTATTATCTTCGCGCGCTCCGACTGGAATCACCGCGCGCATATGAATTTCTTTGGAATGTTACCAATGAAAAGAGCTTTGCCGAGGGTCTGGATCGGAAGTCGAAAGCGGGTGACCCGGAAGCCCGGGTTGTATGGGCGGGTTTGGTAGCGGCTCAAATCGAGCGCCGACTAAGCGGAGAACAGGCCGTTCATTTGCTTGAGTCTGCGGCGGAAAGCGGAAATACGGAAGCGATGATTGAGCTTGGCATGTGTTATCAATCCGGGCGCTGGGTCAAGCAGGATCGCGCCAAGTCCGAAGATCACTTTGAAAAAGCCGTACGTCGGGGAAATCGCGAGGCGCGATTAAGACTTGCGACACTCGCCATTGCGCGCGGTGAACATCTTGGCAGCAACCTCGAAATTCTGCGCCGGGCTTATGAAGAAGGCTCTATCCTTGCGCAGGTGGGTTTAGGTTATTGCCATGAAAAGGGAATCGGCATGGCCCAAAACAGAGGGGAGGCGTCGCGATTGTACCGCGATGCTTCGAAACGCGGAAGTGACAACGCCTACCAGGCTCTCCGTCGCATGCATGATGACATCAGGCCGAAGGAACCAGAGTTTGAAATGATGGAATAATTTGCTCTTGCCTTACGCTGAAACTTTTCCCACCTTCCATCGTTTATCCACCACTTGCCTACCGGAAGGCAGGCACTTCTTTTTTGGCAGCCTGTCGTAGCAGTCGGGTCAAATCGGTTAACATAATCCTGGAGGTTCTCATGACTACACGTTGGGTCGTCGTGATTGTTCCCTTTTTTCTCATTTCCGCATGTGCCTTTGCACAAACTACACCCGTAGCCGGCATGAGGGATAATACTCCCGCTGTGCATGCGTTTACGAATGCCCGAATTGTTGTTGCACCCGGGAGAGTGATCGCAAAAGGAACACTCGTCGTTCGTAACAGAACCGTTGAGACGGTCGGAGAGAACATCAGTATTCCTGCGGATGCACGGGTGTGGAATATGGAAGGCTTAACGTTGTACCCGGGCTTCATCGACCTTTCGTCGGAGTACGGATTACCGAAAGCACCCGAGCCGGCAGCGGGTGGAGGGCCGTTCGGGCAACAGCAACAACCGCAGCAACAGGAGCGGCCCAAAGGAGCGGCTCACTGGAATCCCCGGATGAAAGCCGAGTTTGATGCGTCGGAGGAATTCCAGTTCGACGAGAAAGCCGCGGAGAAGCTTCGTTCTCAAGGGTTCGCGCTCGTGCTGGCAACACCACAGCGTGGAATCTTCCGAGGCCAGAGCGCACTTGTGAACCTCGGAGAAGGTGCGGCGAGCGACCTCGTCGTAAAGAGACGCGTTGCTCAAACAGTTTCCTTTGAAACGGGCCAGGGCTTTGGAAGTCCCTATCCCAATTCACTGATGGGTTTGATCGCTTTCATCCGTCAATCGTGGAATGACGCCGACTGGTATCGAAAAGCATGGGATTCGTACAACAGGAACTCAAATCAAAAACGGCCTGAAGCAAACAACGCCTTAACTGCACTTGCCGATGCGTTACAGCGCCGGCAACCCGTTGTGATGGACGCGACGAACGATTTGAATTTTTTCCGGCAGGCAAAGATAGCAAAAGAATTTGGCCTCAACATGTGGATTCGCGGCAGCGGCGAAGAATACAGGCGGCTCGATGCGGTGAAAGCGACAAAGATTCCTGTCATCGTAACGTTGAATTTTCCAGAAACCCCGAGCGTTGAAGTTCCCGAAGAAGCGTTGAATGTCTCGCTGGAAGACCTGCGGCACTGGGATGCGGCTCCGGAGAACGCCGGACGGCTGGAAAAAGCGGGCGTTCCGATTGCGCTGAGTTCTGCTCAGTTGAAAGACGCAGGCACGTTTCTGGCCCAGGTTCGAAAAGCGGTGGAACGCGGGTTAAAGCCGGAGGCAGCGTTGGCGGCCTTAACGACGACGCCGGCAAAGTGGCTCGGTGTTGAAAACCAATTTGGGACATTGGAGCGCGGCAGGACGGCAAATTTCGTCGTCACCGACGGTGATGTGTTTTCGGAGAAAACAAAAATTCGTGAGTTGTGGATTGACGGAAAACCGTATGAGGTAAAAGCATCGCCTCTAGCCGACGTACGTGGCACGTGGGACCTCAACGTTTCGGCGGATCCAGAGCAATCGGGAATGCTGACGCTGCGCGGTGAAATGGATAAGCCCACGGGAGAAATCCGGTGGAGGGGAAAGAACCTTCGTCTGGCCTCTGTTTCTTACTCTGCAGGAAGGGTTGCGTTTACGATGGCCACAGACTCCATCGGCTGGCAGGGAACGATGACCATGTCGGGAACAGTCAGCTCGACAGAAGTCTATGGTGTTGGCAACAGGCCTGACGGTGCTTCATTCTCCTGGCATGCAACACGAAAGGAACCTCCGTGGGCAGAACCTGACACCACAAAGCCCAAAGAAGTAAAAATGGCGTCGTTCCCGGAAGTTTCTCCACCCGGGGAATACGGCAGATTAAAGCCTCCGGATCAGCCTCAGTTATTGTTTGTCAGGAACGCCACGATCTGGACACAGGGAAAGCAAGGAAGGCTTGAGAATGCGGATATGATCGTCCGGCAGGGAAGCATTACACAAATCGGCAAGAATCTTACTGCCCCGACCAATGCCGTTGTTATCGATGCGTCGGGTAAACACGTGACTCCCGGAATGATCGACTGTCATTCTCATACAGCGGCGGCGAGCATCAATGAGGGAAGTCAGGCTATTACTTGCGAAACACGGATAGAAGATGTTCTCGAGAGCGATGATATCTGGATTTACCGTCAGTTGGCGGGGGGGACGACGGCGGCAAATATCCTGCACGGTTCAGCAAATCCCATCGGCGGTCAGAATGCAGTAGTGAAATGGCGATGGGGATCATTACTGGATGATTTGCTTATTCAAGGGGCTCCACCCGGCGTGAAGTTTGCCCTCGGGGAGAACGTCAAGCAAAGCAACGTGCAGCGGCCGACGGGAAGATAT
>JACPSI010000053.1 GCA_016193365.1 Ignavibacteriales bacterium | reverse complement strand
GCGCGTCATTCTTTTATACACAAGCGAGGAATCAATTCCCAATCGGCAGGTACGAGTCGGCTGACAGCGGAGAAATCCGAAAAATTACCGCAATTGCCGAGACAGCTCTCAAGGATGGCGCACTCGGCGTTTCGTTCAGTCTGGAGTATGTGCCGGGAATATCGACTGATGAAATACTCCCGATTTTGGTCCTTGCGAAAAAATATGGCGTGCCGGCGTTTTTCCATGCCAGGTATTCCGACACATTGAAACCAGGAACGAACTTTGAAGGTCTTGAAGAAATCATCGGTTACGCTCGCCGAATGGGAATTCCCGTTCACATTGGCCACATCACGAGCACGGGCGGCACGTTCTCGATGAAGCAGTCTCTCGGCATGATTGAACGGGCTCGCCGGGAGGGCCTCGACATCACGGCTTGTGCGTATCCGTATACCTTCTGGGGAACGTATCTGAACTCGACCCGATTTGATAGGGGCTGGCAAAAACGGTTCGGCATAACGTATTCAGATTTGCAGATCGGAGGTTCGAGTGAGAGACTTACGGACAGCACGTTCAGGAAATATCAGAAATTGGGGAAACTCGTGGTGGCGTATGCTATCCCGGAGGAGGATGTCGTTGACGCACTGAAGTCGCCGTTTGTCATGGTCGGAAGCGACGCAATCTTGACACACGGTTTCAACAATCACCCGAGAGCTTCTGGAACGTTTGCCAGAACATTGAGAATGTACGTGAGGGAAAAGAAATCTCTCACGTTGATGGAAGCCATCCGCAAAATGTCGTTGCTTCCCGCTCAGAAATTGGAAGGAGCTTTGGCCGTTTTCAGACGCAAGGGGAGAATTTCAGTCGGGGCGGATGCAGATATCGTCGTTTTCGACCAGGCGAAAATTGCTGACAGGGCGACGGTTGAACATCCGGAATTGCCGTCGGTCGGGGTGGAATACGTGATTGTCAACGGACAACTTGTAAAGGATTCAAAAGGACTTCAAAAAAGAATTCGGCCGGGGAAGCCGATTCGGAACAATCATTTTGGAGGCAGAAAACACTGAGTCAACCCATCCTCAAACTAAAAGAGAAACTAGTTCCTTCTCCTGGTTTGCTTTCCACCTCTGCACTGGTTTCATGTGCTTCGAGGATGTGTTTGACGATGGCGAGGCCGAGTCCGGTGCCGCCAACCTCGCGGGATCGGTTCGTATCGACACGATAGAATCGCTCAAAAATCCTTGGGAGATGCTCAGGTGCGATTCCGACGCCCGTATCTTTGACGGTGATTTCCACTTTCCCATTATTTCCCCGTGACGACACAACAACCTCACCTGATTGCTTATTATACCGCAAGGCGTTTTCGATGAGGTTTGCCATCACCTGCAGAATCCTCTCACGGTCGCCATAAACCTCCGTTGTATCATTTGTTCTTAGTTCGAGCTTCAAGCCGACGCCCAGCTGTTGAGCCGCCGGCTGAAAATCCTTTGCTGTCGTTTCGAGAAAATCATTGATACGGAAATAACGAAAGCTCATTTTCATTTCGCCGGACTCAATTTGCGAAATATTAATCAGGTCGGCCAGGAGCGAGTTGAGGCGGTGTGCGTTTGAGTGGGCTTTTTCCAGGAATGAGCGATTCACATTCGGGTCGTCGACAGCGCCGTTCAAAAGAGTTTCAATATAGCCTTGAACGGCGAAAATCGGTGTGCGAAGCTCGTGGGAAACGTTTCCCAGGAACTCGCTGCGCACGCTTTCCAACCTTTCCAGCCGGACAATATCGTCCTTCATCTTTTCGACAAGCTCGTTGACCGCGCTCGCAACCCGACCTATTTCATCTTTCGAGTTGACGCTGATGTATTCATTAAGGTCGCCCGAGCGGATGCGTTCGAGGCTTCGGGCAATTTGCACCATGGGTTTGGAGAGCCTGCGGGACACAAGGATGCTGATTCCTGTAATGAGGACGAGCACGATAAATCCGGCAAGGAGAATGTTGAACCGTATGCTGCTGATTTCCGCCTCGACTTCCTCAAGAGGAATGCTGAGACGAATAAACTTAAGGTCACGGAAAAATTCCCCTTCGAGCGGAGAGTCGAGAGCCTTTGCAGCATAAAGAAAATCGCGGCCCACTGTCGCACTGCGGCGCGTATTTGTTCCGAGATTCGCTTTCAAGGCGTCCTGAATTTCCGGCCTGCTCAGGTGGTTCTCAATCGTCGAGAGTTTTTCGGGAGGGACATCTGAATCGGCGATAACCTTTCCGTCAGCATTGACGAGCGTAATACGAATGTTCTCAATGCCCGAAATTCTTCGCACTGCGCTGTCGATTTGCACAAAAGACAGCGAGGAACTGCGTTGCAGGAAATAGGCGACGAGGTCGACCTGCTGGTTGAGGCTGTTGACGAGGTGTTGTTTGAAAAAGGATTCCACTCCGGAGCTAGAAAGGAAACCGGTGCCCGTGACGATCAACAGAGCAAGTACGAGGTACGTGACAGTGATTCTTGTTTGAAGGCTTTTCACGTCTTTGCTTTGAACCGGTAGCCGACGCCTTTGACCGTTTCGATGTAGTCGGCGTATTTTCCGAGTTTTTCTCTAATCTTTCTTATGTGCACGTCAATTGTGCGGTCGACGACATAGACATTCTCACCCCACACGGCATTCAACAAGCCCTCCCTCGTAATGACTCTCCCCCTGTTTTTCACAAGATAGACAAGCGTCTCAAATTCTTTTCTCGGAAAAGCGATGTCCTTGTGCGCCAGCCTGGCGGAATAGTTGGGAACGTTGATTTCGAGGTCGTCGACCTTGATGATATCCGCTCCTGACATTGGCATTTTCGTTTCACGCTCGCCGCGCCTGAATGCTGTTCTCACACGCGCCAGAATTTTCCCCACGCTGATGGGCTTCATGATGTAATCATCCGCACCCAGCTCAAGACCTACGATTTCGTCCGTTTCGGAGCTCTTCGCCGTCAAGAAGAGAACCGGAATGGATTCCGTTTTCTTGTTCCGCTTCAACTCTTTGACCACTTCCATGCCGTTCATTTCCGGCATCATGATGTCCAGAAGAATCAGGTCCGGCTTTTTTTCTGCAAGTTCCAAAGCTCTTTTGCCGGTGTGGGCCGTCAAGACCGAATAGCGCTCTTTTTCGAGGTTATATTTTAACAGGTCGACGATGTCTTTTTCGTCGTCAACAACGAGGATAGTTTTGGGCATAGTCCCCTAGTTGGGTGGAGTCGGATACAAATATACCCATCTGCCCTGCGTGGTGCAAGAACCGAGCAATCCAATTGCGTATTCCGTCTTGATGACACTCCCGTTTGTTTGTATCTTTCGATCGCATGGAAAATCATTCAAGCCCCCTTGAGTCACTGGCGCAAGCCGGGGCTTTTTATTTTTGAAAAGGATTTTCACCAAACGAATTGTTAAATTCCATTAAGTAGTTGCAAAACAGGGAATAAGGGCGGATCCGCGCGAAGGCACCCCCTCTTGTGTAGTACCTATCCTGGACTCCGATCAATAAAGTAAAGGGTTTTGTTTGTGACTTTCACAGTTAAAGCCAAAGTCTGGAAATACCCCGGCTTCGGCGGCTGGCATTTCTTCACGATCGGCAGAAGTGTCTCAAAGAAAATCAAAAACCTGATGCATGGGCAATTACGCGGATTCGGCTCAATTCGTGTGAAGGCAAAAATCGGCAAGCCCGAATTTAAAACCTCGATTTTTCCAACGAAAGAAGGCACCTATCTATTGCCGATTAAAGCAGATGTGCGTAAAAAGGAAGAAATCGGCGAGGGCGACATCATCAAACTTAAGCTGACCCTGGTCAATGTTTAGGTTTGTGAAGGCATGGTCCAGAATTCATGACGGGTGAAGCAACTGAAAATGTTCGCGCAAGCCTCGATTCCGTGTACCGCGCGGAATCACGCCGCATCCTTGCCACGCTGATTCGCCTCCTTGGTGACTTCGACATCGCCGAAGATGCGCTGCACGAGGCTTTTGCGGCGGCAGCTGTGCAATGGCCAAAGGAAGGCATTCCCGCAAATCCGCGCGCGTGGCTGGTTTCGGCCGGGCGATTCAAAGCAATCGACAGCATGCGCCGGAATGCGAGGTCCGATTCTTCGTTGGAACAGGTCGTCGATCATTTGGAAGCTGATACAGTCGATCCTGGCGTCCAAATCGACAAAGGAATTACAGACGACGAGCTCCGTCTGATTTTTACCTGCTGTCACCCGGCTTTATCTCCCGACGCACGCGTTGCACTCACATTACGCGAAGTTTGTGACCTAACGACTGAGGAAATTGCCCGTGCTTTTCTGACAACCCCTGCTACTCTTGCTCAACGCATCGTGCGCGCAAAGGCGAAAATACGCGACGCCGCAATCCCTTATAAGGTTCCATCGGCGGCCGATTTGCCGGGGCGACTGGACACGGTACTTCAGGTGATTTATCTGGTGTTTAACGAAGGCTATTCTGCTACTTCCGGTGATTCACTCACGCGCGCTGATCTCTCGGGAGAAGCGATACGACTCGGACGTTTGCTCATGCAGCTTTTGCCCGAACCAGAAGTCATGGGGCTGGTGGCTCTCATGTTGCTGCAAGAATCCCGCCGAAAAGCCCGGACGTCCCCCGATGGTGATCTCATCTTGCTGGAGAACCAGGATCGATCGGCGTGGGACCGCGATCAAATCAAAGAAGGCGTGTCGCTCGTCGAAAGGGCATTGTCGTCGCGCAGGTTTGGGCCTTATACGCTTCAGGCGGCAATCGCAGCAGTTCATGCCGAGGCGCCAGCAGCCGGAGCAACGGATTGGACACAGATCGTGGGGTTGTATGATGTGCTGATGCGCGTAGAGCCTTCACCGGTGATCGAGCTGAATCGTGCAGTCGCGGTGGCGATGCGGGATGGGCCGCAGGCTGGATTGGATCTTATCGATGCAATATTGTTACGTGGCGATTTGTCCGACTATCATCTTGCGTACTCGGCCCGGGCTGAACTTTGTCGCCGCCTGGGTAAAACCCCAGAGGCACGAGAGTCCTACGAACGCGCCATAGCTCTTACCCAACAGGGGCCGGAGAGGAGATTTCTGGAGAGAAAACTTAGAAGTTTGGCTTGAAAAAAATCAAGCCTCCTGTCGATTTTCACTCCCGCCAAACGACTATGTATTGAAACCAACGAAATTCAAGCATTTTTAACCCAAAAGGAGCAGCAAAAATGCGTTACATGACGTTCATCATCCACAGCGAGGATTACCGGCAGGAAGACGTGCCCAAGTCGTTGTTCGAAGCCATGGGCAAGTTTGTCGAAGAGAGCCAAAAGAGTGGCGTCTTCGTCGACGGCGCCGGTCTGCAGCCGACCAAGGCTGGTTTTCGCGTTCGCCTGAGCAAGGGAAAGCTCAAGCTGAGCGACGGTCCTTTCACCGAAACGAAAGAAGTTGTTGGTGGCTACGCCCTGATTGAGGCAAAATCGACGCAGGAGGCGACGGATATCGCCATGAAGTTTATGGAGATCCACCGCGTCCACTGGCCCGAGTTCGAGGGCGTTTGCGAAGTCCGTCCGCTCGAAGCGGAGGCGCAACCGCAGGGCTAATTGCTCAGGCACCTCATTGTATCGAGTTAGTGAAACCGATGAAAAAATTCAATCATTAGTTTAGTTGAAATGGAGGGTACAAAATGCGATTTATGGTGATTGTAAAGGCCGACAAAGATTCTGAGGCAGGAGTTCTCCCCGATCAGAAGCTCCTTTCCGATATGACGAAATTCAACGAAGAATTGGTTAAAGCTGGAGTGATGCTTGCAGGAGAGGGGCTTCAACCAAGCTCGAAGGGATCCCGTGTGAAATTTTCCGGTGGAAAAATCACGGTGACCGACGGGCCCTTTGCAGAAACAAAGGAGCTTGTTGCCGGCTTCTGGCTGTGGAAGGTAAAATCGAAACAAGAAGCAATCGACTGGCTGAAACGCGCACCCTTTGAAGGTGGGACTGAGGTCGAAATCCGTCAAGTATTTGAGGCTGAGGATTTTGGCGAGGCACTCACGCCCGAGTTAAGGGCGAAAGAGGAGAAGATTCGCAAGACTATCGAGGCAAAGCATCCGACGCGCTAACACCTCGATCTAAAACCGACTCAGTTTAGGATTCTGAATTTTTGATTTTCGCTCAGACTCCATGATGAAATCCATTGACACCGAAGAAAAGCTCTGGGAAAAATGTCCGACAACGAGCGGACAAATTCATGGATAAGGCTTTTACGAATGACGAGAAGGGATGACGATGCGAAAGGTTATCATGTGGAATATGGTTACGCTCGACGGATTTTTCGAAGGTGCGAAGCAATGGGAAATCGATTGGCATGATTATGTTTGGGGCGAAGAATTGGAGCAGTTTGCGGATGAACAAACAGAATCCATCGGTGCACTGCTGTTCGGCCGCGTCACCTATGAGGGAATGGCAAGCTACTGGACCGCGGCAAAGGGAAAAACCGCTGACTTCATGAACAACATCCCCAAAATCGTCTTTTCGAGAACCCTTCAGAAGGCCGAATGGAAGAATAGTCGTCTCGTGAAAGAGAATGCAGTGAGGGAAGTCGCCAAACTGAAGCAGGATTCAGGAAAAGATTTGTACATTTTCGGCAGCGCAGACCTTTCCTCAACCCTGATGCAACAGGGGCTTATCGATGAATACCGTCTCGGACTCACGCCCGTCATCCTGGGCAGAGGAAATCCCCTCTTCAAGGCTAGCCCGCAACGGATGAAGCTGAAACTCCTGGAGGCACGGCCGTTGAAATCTGGCTGTGTTATACTTCGCTACCAGGCCGCGTGAGAAAACTACACGGGGAGTTCGGGAGATCTTTATTTCATCACAATACGGGACCAACTCCATGAAAGACTTCATGTTATTATTCAGGCAGCCCAACTACGACTACGGCAAAGCCTCGCCAGCCGAGATGCAAGCCCTTGCGAAAAAATGGAAAGAATGGGCCGAACACATAAAAGCACAGGGGAAATTTGTGAGGGAAGGTCTTCGTCTTTCTATGGAAGGGAAAGTTCTGAAAGCAGGTGGTGTCACTGACGGCCCTTTCTCCGAGACCAAGGAAGTGTTGGGCAGTTTTATCATTGTGAAAGCGAACAGCTTGGAAGAAGCAACGACATTAGCCCATGGCTGTCCTGCGTTAGATGCCGGTGGCAGTGTTGAAATCCGCCCGGTTTTCTGGTAAGGAAAAGTTTTAATGAAACCCCGCATTACGGTTCTTACTCTCGGAGTTGACAACCTTGAACGGTCTCTAAAGTTCTACCGCGACGGCCTGGGATTAACCACACAGGGAATCATAGGTAAAGAGTTTGAGTATGGTGCCGTTGTTTTCTTTGACTTACAAAATGGAATCAAGCTCGCTCTCTGGCCAAGAAAAAGTCTTGCGCACGACACAACCATTTCGGTTCAGCCGCCAAGCGCCACCGAGTTCAGCATTGGACATAATGTGAATAGCAAAAAAGAAGTTGACGCCGTAATGGAACAGGCGAAAAAAGCCGGTGCGAGGATTATCAAGCGGGCACAAGACACATTTTGGGGAGGTTATGCGGGATACTTTCAAGACCCCGACGGGCACTTGTGGGAAGTTGCATGGAATCCCGCGTGGACAATCGAAGAATGAACATATCACAACCCAATCATTCATCGCAAGAGGTTCCTTATGAATCAAGGTGTCAAAACCATCATTTATCCTGTCAAGGACATCGCTCGAGCCAAGGTGCTATTCCGTAAACTCCTGGGTGTCGAGCCATACGCGGATCAGCCCTACTATGTCGGCTTTAGAGTTAACGGCCAGGAAATTGGCCTGGATCCCAACGGCCACAAGGCGGGGATGACAGCCTATTACGACGTCGACAACATCAAGCAGAGTTTGCAATCTCTCCTGGGTGCCGGCGCGCAAATCCAGCAAGAGATCAAAGATGTCGGCGGGGGAAAGCTGATTGCATCCGTGAAGGATGCCGACGGTAGCATCATCGGAATTATTCAGTCGCCGTGAGATGTCAGCGACGATGGACTTCATCCGCTATTGTAAGGCGCACGGGGCGAATATCGGAATGGCAATACAACGGTGACTGATGAACCGTTTTTACTATAACCATGCTCAACAAATCTAACCAAGAACAGGAGAGAGAATCATGAAAAATCAGAATTACACCACTACCTTTTTGGTAGACCAAACGCCCGAAGAAGTCTTTAATGCCATCAACAACGTCCGGGGGTGGTGGTCGGGCGAAATCGAGGGCGACACCGACAAACTCGGCGCCGGGTTCACGTACCGTGTCCCAGACGTTCACTACAGCAAACAGAAGATCACCGAGTTCATCCCTGGCAAAAAAGTCGTTTGGGTTGTTTTAGACGCCGACCTTAAGTTTGTTGAAGACAAAAGTGAGTGGAAGGGCACAGAAATTACTTTTGAAATCTCTAAAAAGGGCGATAAAACCGAAGTCCGCTTCACGCACGTAGGCTTGGTGCCGGCGTATGAATGTTACAACGAATGCTCGAACGCATGGGGCACGCTCATAAACGGCAGTTTGCGCAAGCTGATCACCACGGGTAAAGATCAGCCAAACCTGTTCGCGACGAAAGCCTGAGATTTGGTTGACAGTCGACCACAAATGACTGAAATGCTATTCAAAAAATTAGAAAGGAGAACAAAATGAAAACCAAAAGAGAGAAGAACCAAATGAACCATCCGAGACTGGTGTCGCTATGATGCACCTGCGAAAATCCATACTGACATTCGGGTTGACCATCGGCGCCCTGCTGATGGCACCGGCTCACGCCGATGCCCAGGGGGCACTTGCGCCGCGCAAGGGATACATCCCCGCGAGCGATGGCGTCAACTACTACTACGAGATCCACGGGCAGGGCGAACCGTTGCTGTTGCTGCACGGCGGGTTAGGCTCGATCGACATGTTCGGCCCAATCCTGCCCGCATTCGCAAAGCAGCGACAGGTAATCGCTGTGGACCTCCAGGGCCATGGCCGTACCACGCTCGGTGAGCGCCCCATCGATCTCGTGAGCATCGGCAACGATCTGGCCATGCTGCTCAGAAAGCTGGACTACGACACCGTCGACGTCGTCGGCTATTCATTCGGGGGCGGTGCGGGATTCCGCCTTGCAGTGCAGTATCCCGGTCTCGTTCGCCGGCTCGTCATCGTCTCAGCCCCATTCGCGCAAGAGGGATTTTACCCTGAGATGCTGCCGCAACAGGCGGCAGTGGGGGCCGCGATGGTCGAGCAGATGAAACCAACGCCGATGTACCAATCGTATATCAAGTTGGCACCGCGGCCGGCGGACTTCCCCAGGCTTCTCGACCGCATGGGTGAATTCATGCGCAAGCCGTACGACTGGACGGAAGATGTGAAAAAGCTGAAGGGACCCGTTATGCTCGTCTATGGCGACGCCGATATGGTTCGTCCCGAACACATCGTACGTTCCTTTCAGCTCCTGGGCGGTGGCTTGAAGGATGCGGGGTGGCAGCGCGAGCATATGTCGAAGAATCGCCTGGCGATTCTTCCCAACCTCACGCATTACGAGATGTTTATGGCGCCAACGCTGGTGACCACGGTGCTGCCGTTCCTGAACGGTGAGCAGGGAGCACCTGTCTGGACCACGACGCGTGACAAATGAGGGATCTCTCGAGGGCACGAGCGAGTAACGCAGCGTTCCGGCCAATGTCGGATCATGTTGCGCCGGTGGTGCGCACGGATTGGGTTGTCTCGATGATAAAAGAATTCCTGAACGTGCCGATGTCGGATAAGAACAAACCCTAAACACGATGAGCAACAAGAAGGTAGTTGAAACTTACATAGACGGTTTTCGGGCAACCGACCACACAAAAATTCTCTCGTGCCTGACGGACGACGTCGTGTGGGATATGCCTGGATTCTTCCATCACGAAGGCAAAGAGGCCTTTGACAAAGAAATCGAGAATCCAAATGCTGACGGTAACCCAAACATCACAATTGCACGACTTGTTGAGGAAGACAACATTGTTGTTGCAGAAGGAGCGGTAACGGCAAAGCTGAAAGAGGGTAAACTGCTCGATGCCGTGTTTTGCGATGTCTTCCACTTCAGAAACGGTAAAATAAGCAAGCTGACAACATACCTGATGTTCAACAAGCAGCCGGAACAGTAAGCAAAAGCAGTGTGAAAACCATTCGGCAACAGATTGGAACAATAAAAAAATGAACGGCGATTTCAGGTTTCCTCAAACGACTATACAATGGAGAAATATTTTCACCGAAAATTAAAGGAACAACAGCCATGAGAAGAATCGTCGTTTTATCGTTCGTAAGTCTTGACGGTGTAATGCAAGCGCCGGGTGGTCCAGAGGAAGATACGGCAGAAGGTTTCAAATATGGCGGTTGGAGTGCACCTTATTTTGACGAGGTTGTTGATAAGGTCATGGAAAAACAGATGAAAACTGCAGACCTTCTTTTGGGTAGAAGAACATTTGAGATTTTTGTCGACTACTGGCCTGAACATGCAGACTTTTGGCCAGGTATCAATGATGTCACAAAATACGTCATGTCCAATACCATGGAAAAGTCAGATTGGAAAAACACAGTTTTCCTCAAAACCTTGGCGGATATCGAAAAGCTCAAAAATTCAAAAGGTTCTGACATTCAAGTTCACGGCAGTGGTAAACTTATTCAGCTACTACTTAAGAATGATTTAGTGGACGAACTCTGGCTCAAAATTTACCCGCTGACTCTTGGTAAAGGAAAAAAGTT
>JACPSI010000036.1 GCA_016193365.1 Ignavibacteriales bacterium | reverse complement strand
GCATTTACGTCGCAGTTCGATTGTCAGCGGTTCATTTTTCGTGGAATCAAATCCCACGAGATGCGGCAACGCAATCGTCAGCGAAGCTTGCGGGTAACGTCCGCCGGAGGCGGACTCTCGTGTACAGTACATTTCACCATTAACAGAAAGGATTTGTTCCATGGAAAAAGGAACAGTCAAGTGGTTCAACGGAGCCAAAGGGTACGGCTTCATTAAGCGTGAAAACGGCGAAGATGTATTCGTCCATTTCAAGGCGATCGTCGGCGAAGGTTACAAGACGCTCAATGAAGGCGACGCGGTCCAGTTTGAAGTAGAAAAAGGACCCAAAGGTCTCCAGGCCACCAACGTGGAAAAGGTTTAGTTCGCCTGTGACCACATTAACCCCGGTCAGGATGACTGATCGGGGTTTTTCTTTACCGATAAGGAAAGCATCTCATGGAAAAAGGAAAAGTGAAGTTCTACAACGATTCAAAAGGTTTTGGCTTCATTGTGGCCGATACGGGAGAAGAAGTTTTCTTCCATAAGAGCAATGTCAAGGACAGCGGCTTCCGCAATGTGCTTCGCCAGGGAGATGCTGTTCAGTTCGACTTGAAGGTGGAACAGCGCGGAAAGCGTGCGCTCAATGTTGTTCGAGTCTGATCAAAGAAAGATCTTTCGTTAGAGTTGTATCCCGAGCGACGGACTTAGCGTCGCTCGTTTTGTGTATGCCTCTATGGACCCCAGGGACCCTTCCTGCCTTCAATCATTGAACAACACGCCGGCTTCATCGCCGTGAGCCACCACAGACCGACTTTTGCAGATCTTTTTGGAGTACGGGAGAAAAATGTTCCCCTTGTCGCGGGGGTTGTGGTGGTGATAATGGGAGTTTTCCTTGCCTGGCAATTGCGATGGCTGTGCGACGATATTTTTATCACCTTTCGATACGTTGACCAATGGATGGCGGGAAACGGCATCGTCTACAACCCGGGAGAACGCGTTGAGGGGTACACTCATCCATTGTGGCTTGTTCTGCTCTCTGGCTGGAAGCTTGCCGGTTTTGAGCTTCCGACCGGCGCGATGGCACTCGGCCTCGTGTCGTTCGGCATGGTCCTTGGAGTTACGGCATTTGTCTCGTCACGGCTTTCTTCTCATTGGTGGTCCGCATGGTCCCCGGCTGCGCTTGCGTTAGCGCTGCATTATGATTCGCGCGTGTGGGCAACGGGCGGCCTGGAGACATCGCTATTTACACTCTTGTTCACCGCCTCGGTTCTCATCCCTGTCTTGTTTCGCTCAGATTCACCTCGAGTCCTGTTCGCTTGTGGAAGTTGTCTGACACTCGCCATTCTCACTCGTCCCGAAGCCGTACTTCTTATTCCAGTACTGCTTGTATTTTTTATTCTTAAGCTCGAAGCAAATGGCGAGACTAGACGAAAACTTGTCCGGACGATCACTCCTTTTTTCTTGCCCCTTGTCGCAGTGATGATTCCCTATGCTGTCTGGAAACTCCTCTATTATGGAGATCTTCTGCCGAATACGTATTATGCAAAATCAGCCGGAGGATTGCGCTACATGCAAGGGTTTGTGTATCTCTGGATGTACGTCAAGGGTTATCCTACTTCGTTGTTTCTCCTCTTGGTTCCTCTTGCTGCATGGAAATTGAAAGGCAATTCCGGAAACCCTTTGAAGAGAATCAGGCAGATAGTTTCGGAACCCAGAGGAGCCCTCTTGTTTCTTGGCGCGAGCTCGCTCGGCATCTATATACTTTTTTTCGTTGCACGCGTGGGAGGAGATTTCATGTATGCTCGGTTCCTGATCCCGCTTGTGCCCATTGCATTTCTGAGTGTTGAAACGGCCGTTCGTGTTTTTGCGGAGTCAAAAAAATGGATACTTGTCGCGGTGTTGATCGCCATCCCGTTGTCTGTCGGTACTGTCGATGCTTCAGTCAGAGAGAGGTTATTTTTGGATGATGAAGGTAAGCAGCTGCCTGTTGACCGGACATTTGGCATTGTCGACGAGCACTGGTTTTGGACACACACCGTCACTGATGATGGCAAGTCACTTCTGGAATTGATGGCCGAAATAGGCAAGGCAATGAGGAAATACTTTGATGGCCTGCATGTTCGGATACTATCCCGCGGTCAATTGGCCATGGTGTACCATGCGCAGCCGTCGGAAGTCATTGAGAATTTCGGACTGACAGACGCTTATATCGCGCATGGACCTGCGACAGAAGCACGCATCGGCCATGAAAAAGTCGCACCGCTGGCTTACGTTCTTTCGCGACGCGTTCATTTTTTCTTTCCTTTTATTGAGGTCAAACCGGTCGACACCTCCTTCTACCGAATTGCGTTGTTTAAAACACCCCATGCGTGGGTTGACGCGGAAATCTTCGTTTATGAAGCACCGCTTATGAAAGAACTCAGGCGGCGTTTTCCCGACGACATTCAGATCGTGGATTTTGAATCGTATCTGGATGGTTATCTTGCCACATCGTCAAGGAGACCCAAAGAGGAGATCGAAAGGGACTATCATCGATTCCGTTTATTCTATTTTTACCATAATCCGGACAGCGTCCGAGAGGATCAGTTTAAGCAGTTGATATCTCGCAATTGACGTACTTTTGGTTTGAAATTGTCCGCTCGTTATCCTTTGTTGGATATTGAGAATTCATTTAGAATATTAGAATAATGAACGCTGGGCCGCCGCCAGATGATGAAGGGCTCTGCCTTGCGTCGATGCCTCTTGCGTAAACGCGAAAATTGCTGATGATTCCTTCCAAACCAGTGAGGGTTAGATTCGCCCCGAGTCCTACGGGTTTCCTCCATGTAGGCGGCTTGAGGACTGCGCTCTACAATTACCTCTTTGCAAAACATCACCACGGCACGTTTATTCTCCGGATCGAAGACACCGACCAGTCACGGAGAGTGGAAGGGGCTGTGGAAAACCTTATCGCATCCCTCGACTGGGCGGGCGTCCATTACGATGAAGGGCCTCACAAAGAAGCCAGTCATGGACCCTATGTGCAGTCCCAGAGACTGGAAATCTATCGTAATCATACGGAACAACTGATTGAACGAGGTCAGGCATACTATTGCTTCTGTACGCCCGAGAGGCTCGAACAGGTGCGTCAAAAGCAAATTGCGATGAAAGTCGCGCCGGCATACGACCGGCATTGCCGGGACCTGCCGAAACTAGAAACGAGCGACCGTCTCAAAGCGGGCGAGCGCCACGTCGTTCGGATGAAGGTCCCCTTCGGCGGAGAAACGACGTTTGATGACATTATTCGCGGTCATGTAACAATTGCACATAAGATTCTCGACGACCAGGTTTTACTGAAGTCTGACGGTTTCCCCACGTATCATCTCGCCGTTGTCGTTGATGATCATTTAATGGAAATCACCCACGTGATTCGCGGGGAAGAATGGCTTTCCAGCACGCCGAAACACATTCTCCTCTATCAGTACTTCGGCTGGGAGGCGCCCCGCTACGCACATCTGCCTCTTCTGCTGAACTCCGACAAAACGAAGCTCAGCAAGCGTCAGGGAGATGTGGCGGTCGAGGACTACCGTTCGAAGGGTTATCTCAAGGAAGCCATCGTTAATTTTGTAGCCTTCCTTGGCTGGAACCCGGGTGATGAAAGAGAGCTGTTCACCATGGAAGAGCTCATTAAAGAGTTTTCGCTGGAACGTGTGGGAAAATCAGGAGCGGTGTTCAATACCGAGAAATTGGACTGGCTCAATGCTCAATATCTGAGAAAGAAATCTGATCATGAGATCAGCCTTATGCTGAAGGAAGAACTCAGGAATTCGATGTTTTCCGAAAAAAATTACAGCGACGAATACCTTGAGAACATTGTGCGTGCCATGCGCGAACGTGTCAGTTTTGTGAAGGATTTTCTGGAAAAGAGTCCGTATTTTTTTTCGGCACCAAAGGAATATGATCCAGGAGTTGTGAAAAAGAGATGGAATGCTGAAGCTGGCGGACGCATGAAGAGACTGGCCGAAGAGTTCGCACAGTTACAGAACACGAAAAAAGAAGATTTCGAAGCTGCTCTTGAACGAACTGCCGAAGCTATGAAGATTAACCGCGGGGAATTAATTCACCCCCTACGACTGGCTGTTTCGGGAACAGGCGCCGGCCCCGGACTCTATGACCTTTTGTACATTATCGGCAAAGATGAAACAATCCAGAGGATCATGTCAGCAACGGAACAACTGAAGTGACCATGATCGAAAAAGACAAACCTCTTGAGGTACGCGGAGTCGGTGAAGTGAAGCCGGGCGGAACGATGCCGGAACGGAAGAACTTTATCCGTGACATCATCGACGAAGATCTCAAAACGAATAAGTATTCCGGCCGGGTGCACACTCGTTTTCCGCCTGAACCCAACGGGTACCTGCACATCGGCCACGCGAAATCCATTTGCCTGAATTTCGGCATTGCCAGAAACTACAAGGGGTTTTGCAACCTGCGATTCGACGACACAAACCCCATAAAAGAAGAGCAGGAATACGTGGAATCGATTCAGAAAGACGTCAGGTGGCTTGGTTTTGACTGGGACGACCGCCTCTTCTATGCATCGGATTATTTCGAGCAACTGTACGAGTTCGCTGTTCGGTTGATCAAAAAAGGGAAAGCATATGTCTGTGATCTTACTGCTGACGAAGTTCGTGAGCACAGGGGCACGCTGACAGAACCCGGGAGAGACAGCCAGTACAGAAATCGGTCCATTGAAGAAAATCTTGACCTCTTTGAACGCATGCGCAAGGGAGAGTTCCCCAACGGCGCCAGAACGTTGCGCGCGAAGATTGATATGGCGTCGCCCAACCTGAACATGCGGGATCCCGTGATGTATCGTGTCCTTCATGCATCGCACCATCGGACTGGTGACAAATGGTGCATCTATCCGACGTATGATTGGGCCCACGGTCAATCCGATTCACTGGAAAAAATAACACACTCCATTTGTACGCTGGAGTTTGCAGACCATCGGCCTCTCTACGACTGGTTCCTGGATGAGCTTGAGATCTATCACCCGCAGCAAATCGAGTTTGCCAGGTTGAACCTGACCTATACTGTCATGAGTAAGCGAAAACTGTTGCAGCTTGTGGAGGAGGGTTATGTCGGTGGATGGAACGATCCGCGCATGCCCACGATTTCAGGGTTGCGACGCCGCGGGTACACACCGGAATCGCTTCGCCTTTTTGCAGACCGCATAGGCGTTGCCCGAAGCGAGAGCACCGTGGATGTGGCAATGCTGGAGGATTGTCTCAGAGATGACCTCAACAAACGAGCACGGCGTGTGATGGCTGTTCTTCGTCCCATTAAAGTCGTCATTGAAAACTATCCGGAACAAGTCGTTGAAGATTTGGAAGCGGTGAATAATCCGGAGGATGCCTCCATGGGAGTGCGAAAAATCCCGTTTTCAAGAACTCTTTATATTGAGAAGGACGATTTCCGTGAGGATCCACCCAAAAAGTATTTCCGACTCTCACCCGGAGCCGAAGTGCGTCTGAGATATGCGTATATTATCAAATGTACGGATGTGATGAAGGATGAAAAGACAGGGGAAGTCACTGAGCTACGGTGTACATATGACCCTGAAACCCGCAGCGGGTCCCCGCAAAGCTCTCGTAAAGTGAAGGGAACGATCCATTGGGTTTCGGCTCAGCAAGCAATCAAAGCGGAAGTACGGTTGTATGACAGATTATTTAATATGGAGAATCCCGGTGGAGACAACTGGCGCGATTTTATCAACCCGAAATCTCTCGAGGTGTTAAACGAATGCAAGATAGAGGGAAGTCTGGAGAAAGCCCGGCCCGAGGAACTCTTCCAGTTCGAACGACTTG
The DNA here is from genome assembly GCA_016193365.1 of Ignavibacteriales bacterium. Taxonomy (GTDB): domain Bacteria; phylum Bacteroidota; class Ignavibacteria; order UBA10030; family UBA10030; genus JACQPT01. The sequence goes on along the minus strand of JACPSI010000036.1, from coordinate 2,273 downwards.
GTTATTTTAGTGTAGATACCGATTCACGTCCCGGTAATCCTGTGTTCAATCGTTCCGTGACGCTGCGCGACACGTGGGCAAAAATAGAAAAGACAGGTACTTAATTGAGGTAGAAGCCTGCCTTTTACTTTGTGAAGCTCGGGAAAAAGGCAGGCTTCTTACAAGATTTCCTGCAAACGGTCATGGCCAAAAGAAATAATCGTTGCGTCACTCAGAGGGGAGGAAAGCGTAGTGCTAGAGTGAAAAACCGCGCTAAATAATTCCCTTTCCTTTGAGGAGAGGGCAGGTGAGGTCTGCTAATTTGCTGGTTCAGGACAACTCAATAATCGGATTCTGCAATGTCTAAGAAAAATCTCGACATCATCCGTCTTCACAACGCTGTTTTCTACGCATATCACGGCGTACTTTCTGACGAACAAAGCCTCGGAGGGAAGTTCGAGGTGGATGTCGATTTGCACTGCGACCTTTCAAAAGGAGCAAAGACGGACCATTTGAGCGAAACAGTCGACTACGAACGAGTGTACGATTGCATAAAAGGGTTGGTTCTCGGAAAAAAATACTTTCTCCTCGAGGCGCTAGGAAAAACTATTGCGCAAGGTATTTTGAAGAATTTCAAAAAAGTTCAGAGTGTTGTCGTTCGAGTGAGAAAACCAGGAGCGCCCGTCAAGGGAGTCATTGATTACGTTGAAGTTGTGATTGAGGATCATCGGTAGCAGTGCGCAATATTTTCCTTTGCCTTGGCTCGAATATTGAAGACCGCCTGGGGTATCTTCGCTTGGCACTGCAGGGCATCAGCGAACTTGAACAGACTTCGGTTGTGAAAGTGTCATCCGTGTATCAAACCGAGCCCGTGGGCAACAAGGACCAACCGGATTTTTTGAATATTGTCGCCGAGGTTGAGTCGAACTTTTCTCCGGAAGACCTTCTGGAACGATTGAAATCCCTCGAAATACGACTGGGGAGAAAAGGGAGGGCACGTTGGGGACCAAGAGAAATTGATATCGACATTCTCTATGCCGATGGCGTCGTTGTCGACACACAAGACTTCAAGATACCGCATGCGGAGGTCACACGCCGCAGATTTGCCTTGACGTCTTTGGCCGAAATAGCGCCACATTTTTGCGACCCGGTTCTGAAGCTTACGATTTCAGAACTGTTGAGGGTTTGCCCGGACCGAAGCACCGTCCGGAAAACAGAATTTTTCACGCATCTACAGGAGTGATGATTGCACTTTCCTAAAGAGGTTCGCTATGTTGCAATCGAGGGTGTGATTGGCGCAGGGAAAACGACGCTTGCCCAAATGCTGTCCGAGCGGCTGACCGCACGGCTTGTGCTCGAGAGATTCGACGAGAATCCTTTCCTGGCGAAATTCTATGAGGACGCCGACCGTTATGCTTTCCAGACGCAAATCTTTTTTCTCCTGAGTCGCTACAAGCAGCAGCAAGAGTTGTTTCAGGTAGACTTGTTCAATTCACACCTTGTCTCAGACTATATTTTCGAAAAGGACAAAATCTTTGCGTACCTGACATTGAAAGACGAAGAGCTCAGGCTGTATGAGACCGTCGTTACCGCGATTGAAAAGAACATTCCGCAGCCGGACCTTGTTGTGTACCTCCAGTCAAGCACCGAGAGATTAATGGGCAATATCAAAAAACGTGGACGGAAAATGGAGGAGAACATGTCGGAGGAGTATATTCGCGACCTCAATGAAGCATACAACTACTTTTTTTTCCGATACAAATCTACTCCGCTTCTTATTGTGAAAGCAACAGACATTGATTTTGTCGGAAATAAAAGCGATTTCAACGAATTGGTTGGGCAAATCCTTCGACCCAACCGTGCGCCCGTGGAGTATTACAGCCCCACCCCGAGGAAGTGACATGATCAGGTTTTTTCTCTTCAGCGTTCTTTTCTACATTCTCTTTCTGATCGTGAGTAATGTCATCAGGCTTTTCTTCGCGTGGAGGATGCGTCAGCAGCAGAAGCCTTTTCCAAAATCTGATTCTCCCGAACAGCCGCAACGTCAGGTTGAGTACAAAAATGTTGCGGACGCCAAGTTCGAAGATATTCCCAGGTCCAAACAGTCAGAAACTCAAACCGAAAACAACTCCTGATTTCCACTTCTTCGTTAGGCGCGAGCCGAATTTTCATTGAAGAAGAAGCTTCTCTTTGCTATATTCTTCAACGATTTTTTTGAACAATCATGCCAGGAACCCACATAGAAGACCTTTCTCAACATGTCGGCGGGGACGTCGAGCTCCACGGATGGTTGT
>JACPSI010000073.1 GCA_016193365.1 Ignavibacteriales bacterium | reverse complement strand
AATGTTGTCGAGCAGAGTGAGATTCTCGTCGGGACTGCCGCCGCGCACGATAAGCTGCGCACTTTTGCCGCCCGCTGTTGCGACACCCGGTAACGACTGCATGACTCGAAAAATATCTTCGGCGGAGCCGGGAGAACGGCGGATTTCCTGTGATGAGAGCGTCCGAACGCTTAATGCCTTTTCGGCAGCCCGCTCAAAATATCCTCCGGTGACCGTTACTTCGTTCATTTCGATTTGACTTGAAACAAGCTCCACGGAAACCGTTGTGGTGCGGGATTGTGAAACGACGATATCAGTAAACGTCGCCGTCTTGTATCCTATGTAAGAAGAGCGGATCTCGTAGTTGCCCGTAGGGACATCGCGGATGATAAAGCGTCCGTTTTCATCGGATGCGGCCCCAAAACTTGTTCCGACGACAAACACATTCGCCATGGGCAAAGGCTGCTTGGTGGATGCGTCCCGGACTTCGCCGGAAATGAGGCCTGTTTTTTGTTGAGCGAGTGCGAATTGAAAAAGAATCGTTGAAAGAGCAATGGGTAAGATTAAAGTGGTACGATTCAAAATTAACATTTGAGTTCTCATTTTCAGAAAGTGGATACTTATGTGATGCGGCGATATGGGAAAGGGTGCTCTGAATCGCAGTTATACGTTTCGCCTAGAAAAACACCCTCATCCAAAGCTCAACTCTTTGCTGGGCTTGACGGTCGCCAAATTCTGTTGCGTTTCCACCAATCAACAAGGACGGCCAAAAAATCAATTCAAGGTTCGTCACAGGTTTGTAATTCAGTGAAGCCGAGAGGAGAAAGCTCTTATCGCTCAGATTGTAGATCGTAAACACAGAAGGAGTGAAATACAGCCAATCAAACGGCTCCGGCTGAATGACCTTGAGATACAGATAATCTCGCATCAACGTGTTGCTTTTGAAATAGGTCTGACTTGTTGCCAATGTTTGCTGAATCGCGGCGGGTGTTCCGGCTGCGAGACCGCCCAAAAGAAAATCACGGTAAGACCGATATTCTTCATTCATTAGTCCAAAACCGTTGTGGTAGTACTCCGCAATCACCGTCGCGTTCCATTCATTCAAATAGCGAATCCCGAATAGATAACTCGTTACCTCTTCATTGTCCGATTGGAGAATCCCGTTGACAATGACGTACCTCGAAACCTGTTTCGCCACACTGAACTCTGCATGAACCTCAAGATTCTCTAATAGGTTTGTCGAGAGGTCGAGTCCGTATTGTTTTGGCGCCAGCGAGCTCTGATAAGTTATGAAATCAATGTCTGTGTCCCAGAGAAGGAAAGAGAACTTGACTGCGAAATCAGTATTTTTTGTTTCGCTAAATCGGCTGTTGACTGACGGACTCTGTGGAATAACCACAAGTTGAGCAGAAAAAGACTGCAGTGCCTCCGACGAAAAGCTTTTGATATACTCGGCGTTTATCGAGAGAAGTCCGGCCTGAGCAAGCTCGGGATTCTCAGGGTCTTTCACTGGATTCACAAAACCGGCAGGGTTAAACGCGTACCCCTTTCCCCAATTGTAGACTTTCTTTCCGGCTTGAGTCGTGAAGTTTATCGACGGACTGTAGCTGCCGTATGCCTCAAAGACATCAAAACTCGACTCATTGTCACTGTAGTATGTTGCGTGCGTTCTCAACTGAAAGCCGAGGTCTTGAATTCTGTATTCGGCGTTCAAATAAGGCTCGAGCCGGTATTGTGATAAATAAGGGGAGACGTCTTTATTATAGAATTGAAGCCTGTAGATTGGCGACGACTGAACCATGTGAAAAACGGAATACTTCACATCGAGATTTCCGCTCCATTCGAGTCTTTTTGGCGTCTCGATTTCACCGGCCTCTTCTTGTGAAAGAGCAAGCGCAGGTAGAATGATGAGCCAGGCAAACCTGAGACTCATCGAAGCTCTCCAAGGCGTCCCATGTAGTTCAGAGTGAAGACTTCATCAGGAAATTTTCGAGGTTTGATCCTCTGGTAGATGAGGTATGAACGATAGCCTTTATAGAGGGGGCTGTAAGTCTCGACCACGGAAGGCCTCACGAGACCGTTGCCAAAATCCTTGTCTTCCTTGAATTCCAGCGTCTTAATCAACAAACCGGTCGCCGAGTATGCTTCGACTTTGCGCAGATACTCCCTGTCTTTTGTGACCCACATCTTGAGTTTGTCATACGCGACGGTTTTGTTTTTTGCTTTCAAGTCAAGAATGTGCTCGCTCCCAGTTTCTCCAGCGAAAGTTGCATCGTATTCGACAGAATACTCCAGCTGCATGATATCTGCGTTGTTAAAGACGCCGCCGGTGATGGATTGCAGACTCGTAATGCGGACGGGCTTGTTGACATTCGGAATGTAAAGCCACATGTTTTCTCCAAGCCGAAGAGTTGCCCTTCCTTTTTCACTTGCCGGAGCGAGATACAGCAAAGCGATCTTGTCCTTGCCCTTCTTTATCGTATAGAAGCTGAACTCTTTCTTCGACCCGTTTGGCTCTTCATTGATGATCTTGCGATAGGCCTCGTACGATTCAGGCATGAGATTGTCGTCAACGGTCTTCAAAAGAGCGTTTGCATCCTGTGCATAGAGAGCGAGGCCCGGCGTGAGAATAAGGACAATAAACAAAGCTGTTTTCATGAGTTGTTTCCTTTATACATGCCCGAGCGCATCCACGGGTTCCATTCTTGCAGCTTTGTAGGCAGGATGAAAGCTGGCAAAGAGTGATACGAGCATGACGATAACCATAGTGACAATGACTTCACTCGCCGGAATACTCGGCGCGAGCGAGACGTCCATGGGTCCGAAGCGGAAATTGATTCTTGTGAAATTCATCAGCCAAATGATGCCCAGCCCAACAAGCACGCCGCCGGCAGTGCTCAAGAGGCCCATAGAGAAGCCTTCGAGCAGGAACATTGAGAGAATTCGTCCGGGAGGTGTTCCGATGGCGGCGATGGTTCCTATCTCCGCAACGCGCTCGAAGACCGACATGGTCATGATGTTGAGGATACTGACGAGCACAATCGAAATGAGGATGAACTTCACAACAATGATCAGCAAGTCAACAATTCTTGCGACACTTGAGAACGGGGAAAGCTCTTCCCATGTATGAACCTCCGCCACAGATTCGGCAGAATCGAATGACCGCTTCAACGTCTGGTAGACATTTCCAAGCTCTTCGAACCGTTTCAACTTGACCGCGATTTCGATGATTTCTGCCTTGTCCATTCTCAAGAGAGCCATGGCATCGGTGATATGAATGTATCCGTCTTTTCCCATCGGACCCAGCACACTCTCGATGACACCGCTGATCCGAACCGGGATACCATTGACCGAGCCGTCTTTGTTTGTTGCAATCAAGACGATTTCGTCGCCGATGTTGAGCCCGAGGCCCTTCATGAGATTCTCCGGCACGACAATCTCGCCAGGCCTGAGGAACGCACCGGACTCCGCGCTGTCGTTTTTGATTCTCTTCACAAGGTCGGTTACAGTTTTTTGCTCCATTTCCGGCCGGATGGCGCTCAACCGGATGTTGGATGTCTGAGCATAATTGCTGATCATAGCGCCGAACTTGATGCGCGGACTGTATGCCTCAACTTCCGGCATTTCGCGTAACACCTGCTCAACAGCTGCATATTCCGACTCCGAAAGAGAGAGATTGAGGGGTAAGTTGTCTATAGACTCCACATACCCCTTCTTGTGAATCTGCAAATCACCGAGAGCTGTGTTTGTGATGACACCGACCATTTGTGTTTTGAACGAAATCGCGAGGCCGCCGAACACAATCACCAGGACAACACCAAACGCGATCAATGACGATGTGAGGAGAGTCCGCCGATTATACCGGAACAGATTGCGCACGGCAATTTTGATAAGATTCCTCATCGCGTACTCCTATTCTGTTCTTTTCTGCCATTATTGATAATAAAGCCGTCCTCAAGCGTGTAGATCAATTCGGCCTCTCCGACGATTTTCGGGTCGTGAGTGGAAAAAACGAAAGTAGTTCCAAAAGTTTTTTGCATCTCGTGCATAATGCTGATGACTTTGAAGGCCGTGGCATGGTCGAGATTGGCAGTTGGCTCGTCCGCAAGGACGATCTTTGGATTGGTGACTAGCGCCCGTGCGACTGCGACCCGCTGTTTTTGTCCGCCCGATATTTGATTTGGATATTTGTCCTTCTGATCGAGCATGCCAACCTTGTCCAGCAAATTCAGGATGCGTTCTCGGCGCTCCTTGACAGGAACATGTTTGAGCATCAATAATGGATATTCAACATTTTCATAGACGTTGAGGACGGGAATCAGGTTGAAATTCTGAAACACAAAACCGATCGTATTGCCCCGGAACGCAGCCGCGTCCGAGCGATTGAGTGTAGCGACATCGACACCGTCAACGAGAACCTTCCCGCCAGTCGGTTTATCGAGAGTCCCGATGAGGTTCAGCAAAGTTGACTTCCCGCTTCCGGATGGTCCGATGAAGGATACAAAAGTCTGCCTTTCGATTGAAAGCGAAAGGTTTTTGAGTGCTGCGACGGGCACTCCGGCGGTGTTGTATGTTTTCGTTACTTCTTGAAGATGAATAAGACTCACTGGTACACGCGATTTTCAATGTTAGTTGTTGAAATTCTACACAGGTGTGATGCGGGAATACCGGGAAGGGTTCAAACCGTCTCACTCAATTATTCTCCGAACGCCCCACGACAATAATTTCCTCCCCTATATTTGCCGGACAGCAGTCAAGGGGAGGATTCAGGAGGGGTCCTAAAACGACGTGGGGCGTGCAACGCCGCAGGGGTCTTAAAACTAAGTGAGACGGTGACAGCAAGCTACAACTTTACAACTGAAATCAATTTTCTTCGCAAGGAATGAGGCGGATGAGGTTGGGGAGTCATTCGGTAGAGTGTAATCGTCTTTTTAACGCTGTCGAGGTAAGCGTCGCAGTTTGGACAGGAGTCAAGATGTTCCTTAATCCTTTGATAACCTGGTGAGTTCAGATTCACATCGAGGTGGTCCAACACATGATGGGCAACGTCTTTGCACCTGATGTATGTTCGCCGGGTTCTCATATCGAAAAGAAGCGACGCTTCTTTAAAGTACAACTAGAACAGAAGCATCGCTTCTGCTCTAAAACTAGGCCAACTTCTCAGTTTTCTTCGTCGAAAACCTAAACGGCAAATACAACGGGCAAACGCCGGCAAAACTTGTTAGCGCGAAGATAAGTGCGGACGCGCCGAGAATGATCGCCGCAAGTCCGCTGATTTGATCTGTCAAATACAGTGCCGCTACCGTCGAGGCGACGAGAAGGCGGATAATGCGATCTGCTGATCCCATGTTGAATTTCATGTTTGTTCCTTCTGAGATGAATTACGAGTTGAGTGGATTACTTACTCGTAAGATGTAGGGAGGGTGGAAAGGATTCGAAATAACTCTGAAAGGCGAATGGCTTCCGTAGGGACGTTTGGCCATACGTCCCTACAGAAATAATATCGTTGCGCAGAGCGATTCGCCCTTCTGTCGAGTTACTTGGCTAGCTTCAGAACCTTGTACAGCTTTGCGCGGGCGGAGGAGGGAACGCGAGGGTTGGGGACCAGATGGTAGAGTTTCACGGTCTTCTTCATGCTGTCGAGATAGGCTGTGCAGTTGGCGCATCGTGCGATGTGTTTTTTGATCTCGCGGCATTTCCTGGAGTTCAACTTGTAATCCAGGTTCTCGCAGATGTGAGCAGCGACGTCGGCGCAGTTGCGGATTCTAATGAGCTTTGTTGTCATGCCTTCATGTAGGGATGGAGTTGCTCCCGCAAAAATGCCCGTGCCCGGTGAAGCCGTGATTTGACAGCCGGGACGGATAAGCTCAATATCTTTGCTGTTTCTTCAGCCGATTGTTCCTCCACATCCCGCAAGACGAACACAGCGCGATATTCTGGCGGAAGTTTTTCAATCGCTTTGTCAAGAATTCTCCTCAATTCCGCGTTCATAACCCTATCAAGAGGCGTTGACTTCCACGATGGAACGGTCTGAATAACGCGGCCATCGGAGTCTCGCAACGGTTCCTCGCGAAATCCCTCCGGCGTCTCCAGTGGCACAGAAGCTTGATCGAGCTTGCTTCGGCGCCGCTTCATGAGACAGTTGTTCGCAACAATCTTGTACAACCACGTCGTGAACTTCGACTTTCCGTCGAACTGTTTCAGTTTCTTGAAGACGTTGACAAAGGTATCTTGAAACGCCTCTTCCGCTTTCTCCCCATCCCTGCACACTTTCACAGAAAATCGAAAGACAACGTCCTCGTATTTTTTTACCAATCGAGTAAAAGCGCGCTTATCGCCTTTTTGAGCAAGACGTATGAGCTTCATCTCCTCTCCGTTGTGGAGCTCGAGTCCCTTCATTCAAGCCTTCATTCTAAATGTGATGCTGGAACATGGAAAAAGATTCGAAGAAAAAAAGGTTCAAAGTCCGACTCCTATTTTTCGGAACTCGATCGACGTTTATTCTCATTGTTGAAAAAACGGAGACCTTGATTCATATGTTTTTCTGAATAAATGCAGCCTTTTCTCTGGCATATCAATTGCCACCTTCGTGTCGACCTTTCAAAGATTGTGCCACTATGAATGCTCTGTCACGAAGAAGATTCCTGAAAATTACCGGCACCACTGTTGGCGCTGCGGCGGCCGGAGGGGCCGCGCTCAAAGCATCCCAGATACTCACTCAACCGCGCAGTGGATCAAAAGGCATCCAGAAGATACCAACCTATTGCGACATTTGCTTCTGGAAGTGCGGAGCAATTGCGTACTTGAAAGATGGGAGGCTGTGGAAAGTGGAAGGCAACCCTGAAGATCCTCTGAGCCGCGGGAGGTTATGTCCTCGCGGGACAGGCGGTGTGGGAGCTCATTACGATCCGGACAGATTAAAGGCGCCTCTCCTTCGTATGACAAAACGCGGTAACGAAGAGTGGGTCGAAGTAACGTGGGATCAAGCCTTCGATTACATCGCCGACAGGATGCAGAAGATAAAGAAGAAGTACGGTCCGGAGTCCGTCGCGTTGTTCAGTCACGGCATCGGCGGAAATTTCTTCAAGCACACGTTGAAAGCATTCGGGACTCCGAACATTGCAGCACCATCTTTTGCTCAATGCCGTGGACCCCGTGACGCCGGTTTCAGGTTGACGTTTGGCGAAGATGTCAGCTCACCGGAACGCACAGACATCAAGAATGCGGAATGCCTCGTGCTCATCGGCAGTCATCTCGGCGAGAACATGCACAACTCCCAAGTGCAGGAATTTGCGCAAGCGGTTGAAAACGGAGCGACTATTATCGTCGTCGATCCGAGATTCTCGATTGCTGCAAGCAAGGCGAAATACTATCTGCCGATTAAACCGGGAACGGACCTTGCTCTTATTCTTGCCTGGATGAATGTGATAGTGAAAGAAGGTTTGTACGACCAGGAATATGTACAAAAGTACGGGTTTGGGTTTGAGCAGTTCGCAACATCGATTACAGAGTATACGCCCGAATGGGCTTATCCTGAAACGGGAATTCAGCCTGAGATTATCCGGAAAACCGCGCGAGAGATGGCACGTTATAAACCTGCCACACTCGTGCATCCCGGGCGCCACGTTACGTGGTACGGCGACGACACACAGCGAAGCCGCGCGATCGCTTTACTGAATGCGCTCCTTGGAAGTTGGGGACGGAAAGGCGGCTTCTATTATCCTGTGGGCATGGATGTTCCATCGTATCCGTATCCCGCATATCCAAAAACCGTGAAAGAGAAAGTTGACAATCCAGCTAAAAAATACCCGTTCGCTCACGAAGCAATTACAACGGGGATTCGCGAAGCGACAATCACAGAACAACCATATCCCATCAAAGGATGGTTTGTCTACGCAACGAATCTCATTCAAGCATTACCGAATGAACAAGAGACAATCAAAGCAATTCAGAACCTGGATCTTATGGTTGTCATTGACGTGATTCCAAGCGAAATCGCGGGTTGGGCCGATGTAGTGCTTCCCGAATCTGTTTATCTCGAACGCTACGATGACCTCAACGTAGAATGGTTCCGCGAGCCGTTTGTGGCGCTGCGTCAACCAGCCGTTGAATCGCCCAACGACCAAAAACCGAATTGGTGGATGGCAAAGAAACTCGCAGAGAAGCTCGGGCTTGGTCAGTATTATCCGTGGAATGACATTGAAGAATACTTTGATGTGCGATTGAAATCGGCAGGATTGAGTTTAAGTGAACTCAAGAAGAAAGGAATCATCAAAGGCGCACAGCAGCCAATTTATTTCGACGAGGGTATTCCTGCGGACTTTTCGACGCCATCCGGAAAAATAGAATTTTACTCCGTTCAACTCGCCAAAGCCGGATTCGACCCTGTACCAAAATACAAACGGCCGGCAGGCGGTCCGCCCGGGTATTTCAGATTGCTGTTTGGACGGGCGCCCGTCCATTCTTTTGGAAGGACACAATCAAACAGAATCCTTTCGGACATGATGGACGAGAATGAAATTTGGGTGAATAAGAAGGCAGCGACCCGGCTAGGAGTGAAATCGGGCGATTACGTGCGGTTGAAAAATCAGGATGGCGTCGTGAGTAACAAGATCAAAGTGAAAGCGACGGAACGCATCCGGCCCGATTGTGTGTACATGGTGCACGGATTCGGCCATACATCGAAGATGCTGAAACACGCCTACATGAAAGGGGCCAGCGACTCACAGTTGATTACCCGATACGAGACTGATCCACTCATGGGTGGAACAGGAATGAACGTGAATTTCGTGACAATCGTATGGGAGGAGGCGTAGAGATGGCGAGATACGGAATGGTCATCGATACGACCAAGTGCGTTGGCTGCATGGATTGTGTCGTGGCGTGCAAGACCGAGAACGGAACGCCCGAGGGATTCAATCGAGATTGGATCAACTATGTCGTTAGCGGAGAATTTCCAACACTCAACATGGAAATCCGGAGTGAACGCTGCAACCACTGCGACAATCCGCCGTGCGTGGATTCTTGTCCGACGGGCGCCAGCCATGTCCATGACGTTGGAAAGGTCGTGCTGGTTGACGACAAACTTTGTATCGGCTGCAAAGCGTGTATTGCTGCTTGTCCTTACGATGCGCGATACATTCATCCGGAAGGTTATGCCGATAAGTGCACATTCTGCATTCACAGAGTTGAGCAGGGATTGGACCCGGCATGCGTCTCCGTCTGTCCGACTCGCTGCATGTATTTTGGCGATTTGGACGACCCGAATTCTCAGGTGAGCAAATTGCTGAATTCACGCAAGAATCACACGCTCATTCCGGACGCCGGGACAAAGCCGCGTGTGTATTATCTGACTTGAAATCAAACGGTTGTAGGGACACGGCATGCCGTGTCCCTACAACACAATAGAACGAATATGAACGAATCCACAATCACACGACACAACACACTGATTGACCCAGCCCTTCACATCTGGGGCTGGGAGATACCTGTGTATCTTTTCATGGGAGGATTGGTTGCCGGCATCATGATCATCGCTGGGTACTTCACGTTCAAAGGTCAGTATAAACACAACTATTTTTCCAGTTTCTACCTGCCTCATGTGAGTCTCATCCTTTTGAGCGGAGGTATGTTTGCGCTGTTCCTTGACCTCGAATACAAGATACATGTGTGGAGATTGTATACGACGTTTCAAATCACGTCTCCCATGTCGTGGGGCGCGTGGATTTTGCTGTTCATATATCCCGCGCTGTGGCTCAACTCGCTCGTGAGAATCCCGCAAACGTTTCAAGGGAGAATTCCTTTATTCGACAAGCTGTCTGTCAGAATCAACGCAAATCCGCGGGCTATCAAGTTTATCGGCGTCTTCAATATGCTTCTGGGGACTCTCCTCGGCATATACACGGGAGTTCTCCTCAGTTCATTTGCCTCGCGGCCGTTGTGGAACAGTTCCATGCTGTGGATGTTATTTCTGGTTTCGGGCCTGTCTTCGGCGGCCGCATTTGTTCACCTCATCACGACAGACAAATATGAACGTGTCCTTCTCGCAAAAGCGGACAACAGCTTTCTGACGCTGGAGCTTTTTGTGTTTGGTGGTTTCATTACGGGCATGTTGACATCGACACGCGTTCACGTTGAAGCAATCATGTTTATCCTCGCTGGCCCCTACGCTCCCGCATTTTGGGTGTTTGTCATTGGTATGGGCGTCGTGATTCCATTGTTTCTTCAACTCCTTGCGGTGAACAAAAAGATCATGCATACCCCTGTTGCGCCAATCATGGTTATTGCCGGGGGATTGATCTTGCGATTTGTCATCGTTTATGCGGGACAAGTCAGTCATTGGACAAAGTTGTCGGTTCTAAAATAGAGAACGGTCAAGTATTACCATAAGGGAGAATAACATGATGTCGGTCGAACAAACAACTGCGATTGATAGCATTCATGTACAGGAAAAACAAAAAAGCATTCGTGTTGTACAGCCATACTGGAATCCCTACCTCGCCGGGCTCGGGCTTGGCCTGGTTCTCCTTGCATCATTCGTCATCATGGGTCGGGGATTGGGAGCTTCCGGAGCTTTTACTGCCTTGGTTACCACTGGCGTAAATGCCGTGGCTCCCGAAAACGCAAAATCCAGTGAGTTCTTTGCGGAATATCTTGGAGACGGAAGTCAGAGTCCGCTGAAGGACTGGCTTGTGTTTGAGGTTCTCGGAGTCTTCGTCGGCGGGTTCATTTCAGGGATTCTGGCTGGGAGAGTAAGGAAAACAGTAGAAAAAGGGCCCAACATTTCAGTGCGAGGGAGGCTCTTTTTTGCATTTATCGGCGGAGGAATGATGGGTATGGGCGCAAAGTTGGCACGCGGATGCACAAGCGGTCAGGCACTCACTGGCGGCGCGTTACTGAATGTCGGGAGCTGGGTGTTTATGATGTGTGTGTTTGCCGGAGCATACGCGATGGCGTATTTCGTAAGGAGACAATGGCGATGAACGCACCATTCTTCAAATTTGGCTATTTCGGCGATGACATGAGTCTCGTCGTCGCATTTGTCATTGGCATTGGTTTCGGATTCTTTCTGGAGCGTGCAGGATTCGGCAGTGGGAGAAAACTCACCGCGCAGTTTTATTTCTATGATATGACGGTGTTCAAAGTCATGTTCACGGCAATCATCACAGCGATGGTGGGACTGTATTATCTGTCCGTGCTTGGATTTGTCGACCTGTCGCTGGTCTATCAAATGCCCACGTACATTATTCCTCAGGTTATTGGCGGATTAATTCTCGGTGTCGGTTTTGTCGTTGGAGGATACTGTCCGGGAACATCCTGCGTCGCTCTCTCAACGGGAAAAGTTGACGCCGTTGTGTATCTTCTCGGAATCATCGGTGGCATTTTCGTTTTTGGCGAGTCGTTTTCCCTCATCAAGGATTTCTACTACTCGACAGCACTCGGTCAGCTGACACTTCCGCAAATTATGCATTTGCCGTATGGACTCATCGTGTTTCTCGTTATACTCATGGCGGTTGGCGGATTTGCCGGAGCTACCTGGGTCGAAAAGAGAATTGCGGCGAAAGGAGTGAAGAGTTAAAATGAAATCACAACTATTCCAGATGACATTAAACAAAAAACTCGGACTCACAGTTGGATTCCTGGGCTTTGTCGCCGTCTTTGCGGGGAATCCTTACAAAGGCTCCGGAGCTACCGTGAATGTGAAAGAACTGGCGATCTCAGTAGAAAAAGAAGTTGACCATGTCTCGCCGGAGGAACTTGCTGATTGGATTATGCAAGGGAAAGCAGACTTCAGGCTTGTTGACCTCCGAAGCGAGAAGGAATTCGCAGAGTATCACATCCCCGGAGCGGAGAATATTCCGCTGGCGACAATTCCGGAAGCGGATCTCCTGAGAAGCGAAAAAATCGTGTTATGCTCAGAGGGGGGAATTCATTCAGCTCAGGGTTGGTTTTTCCTGAAGGCAAAAGACTTTAAAGCTGTCTACATTTTACGTGGAGGACTCGATGAATGGAAAGACAAGATTCTCTTTCCAAAGCTCGCAGTCAATGCTACGGCATACGACAAGGCAGCGTTTGAAAAAGCAAAAGCCGCAAGCGCTTATTTCGGAGGAACGCCAATTTCAGGCGTTACAGATCAGAGTGTTCAACCACAAGTTGCACTACCCAAGATCGAAATGCCTTCTCAGGCAAATCCACAGGCCGGCCCGCAAAAGAAAAAAAAGAAAGAAGGATGTTAATGTTGACAAAGTCAGTCCGAACTTCTAATTTGGAAACTGTTGTTTAACGGACATTGATGGAGGATACCATGCCGATTCCCAAACGATTCCTGAAGTTCGCAAAAGATTTTCCTGAGATCGCCAAAGCTTATGAAAAGCTCGGTGACGCAGTTCATGCCGGCGGGCCGTTAAGTCCAAGAGAACGCGCCCTGGTCAAACTCGGGATTTCCGTCGGGGCGAGACTGGAAGGGGCAGTGCACTCACATGTGCGAAAGGCTCTTGACGCGGGATTGCGAAAAGATCAACTCAGGCATGTTGCGTTGCTCTCGCTGCCCACCATCGGTTTTCCGTCGATGATGGCCGCGCTCAGCTGGGTTGACGACATCGTTGACTTACAACGCAAAAGGAAATGAAAAAACACCAAAACATTGTGGGCGTGATTCTGGCGGGCGGGAAGAGCACTCGAATGGGAACGGATAAAGCGATGTTATTGTTGAACGGGCTCCCGCTCATTCAGCACATCACCGGTGTACTAAGAGAAATTTTTGAAGAAGTCGTTATTATCAGTGACAGGGGAAACGCATACAGCTTTTTGAATCTCCCTGTTTATCCCGATATCGAAAAAAATTGCGGACCTGTCGGTGGGATTCACTCTGCGTTTGTCCATACAAATACCAACTCAATCTTCGTCGTCGGTTGTGACACACCGTTGGTGACGAGGGGACTTGTCAACTACATTTGTGATTTTGAATCACTCGACGATATCAAAGTGCCGACGATGGATGGGCAGGTGCATCCACTATGTGGAGTGTATTCGCGAAAAGTCATGCCGCAGTTAGAAGAGAACCTGAAAGGCGGGCTGTTCAACGTTCAGTTTTTGCTAGAAAAGCTTCATCCTGCAATCATCCCTATTACTCCAGACTTACCCTTTTATGACAAGAGACTTTTGACCAACATCAACACCATCCGCGATTATGAGATGAGACTCCCGGAGTCTCACTGAGTTTGACAGGGCAAGACTCCGGGAGTCTTACCCTTATTTCGCGCCTGTGAATCGCTTTGCCGCTTCCTCCCAGTTGACCACCTTCCACCACGCCAGCAAATAATCAGCGCGGCGATTCTGATGCTTCAGATAGTAGGCATGTTCCCATACGTCGACGCCGAGAATCGGAATGCCCTTGACGTCGGCAATATCCACATCTGCAATATCCATGAGAGGGTTGTCCTGATTCGGCGTTGAGGCGATGACGAGCTTATCGTTCTGCTTGATGAGCCACGCCCACCCCGAACCAAATCGTGTCATAGCAGCTTGAGTGAATTGCTCCTTGAATTTGTCGAACGAGCCGAAATCACGATTGATTGCAGACGATAACTCTCCGGCCAGTTGCCCACCACCATTCGGCCTCATCCAATTCCAAAACGCGGAATGGTTCCAGTGGCCGCCGCCGTTGTTTCGCACAGCGACGGAGAGCTTTGAAACATTCGAGAGAATCTCTTCGAGTGTTTTCTTTTCCCATTCAGTATTCTGGACTGCGTTGTTGAGGTTTGTTACATATGCAGCATGATGTTTTCCGTGATGGATTTCCATTGTCATCTTGTCAATATAGGGCTCAAGGGCATCGTGCGCGTACGAGAGGTTTGGGAGTGTGAAAGCCATTGATTTTTGCTCCTTTGACTGAATCTTGCTTGCTGCGGAGAAGGTGGGTGAATTCCCTGTGACAGTAGAAATGCCTGCAAGCATTGATGTGGTGACGAATTCTCTGCGCTTCATGGAACCTCCGATGGATACATGTGTTCTCGGTAGGACGGTGTTTCCCGAAGGGATGGCTTCGCCAAACGCCGTCCTACCAGCATGATTGGAAAAGTCTACAATTAATGCAAGGGTAGAGAAAATCAAATAGCCAGATCCTTAAGGGTCTGGCTATTTTGAATTATCCCCCGCGCTTTCGATAATGCTCAAGCTTGTCGGCGAGCTGCTTCCTTTGGTCCGGTGTGAGAACACTGTGGAATTCGGCAAACTTTTCCACCACGAACGAACGCAATTCCTTGAGCTTTGCCTCTCGCGCCTGGAATGACTTGTTGATCGATTCCTGGTCGACTTTGTCGCTCTTCACCTGTTGCAGGACTTCGTCGACAACACCCGCATAGAGGCTCTTGAATTCGCCACGTTTTGCGAGGACCTCGCCTTTAATGCGGTTCACGGTGAGCTTTTGCGTTTCGTTCAGGTCGAGCTCGTCAGAGATTTTGTCAACGACCCATCCCGCACGGCGTTCCGAATAACTCTCGTGACTCTCCCTTGACCTGCAACCCGTGAAGGAGAGAATTCCCACGAGGATGATTCCCAGAATGGAGGCAAATAATGTGTTCTTCATGTCAGTACTCCTTTGTGTGATAGTGTAAAATGGACGTCCTATCAAAGGAGACGTTGGTCATCTGCTTTTATTGTTTCTCCAGGTGTGGTTAGAATTCCAACGGATAAACTGTAGCAAAGAACCCAAGCGTATGGACACGATTTACATCTTTGTAGGCCGGGAGATAGACCAATTGAAAACTGATCCAGCTCAAGCGGGTTGAAACCATCGGGATGACAGCGAGAAGAGTTTCATTGTTGTTCAAGGTCGCGCTTTTGTATGGCCCGACGGAAAGGCCAAAGCTTAAGAGGCTGTCCATGAGATCAAAACCATAGCCCACTGCGGCGTATCTCGCCGTGTTTTTTTCAGAATCGCTGAAGACTCCGGCCTCACAGAACACAGAGCTTCGTCCAACTCTTAGAAAAAGGTACTTTACGCCTATCCCCGGGTTGAGTTCATTGAACGACCTTCCGTCCGAGCTTGTCCTGTTAACATGATATGACAGCCCATAAACGTTTACGCCAAATTCTCCTGCTTGAGAAAGAATCGTAAGACTGGGAGTTAGAAGGGCGCAAAACAGGAGTGCTATTTTTTTCACAGAGGGTCGCTTTTACGAAGTTACTTCCTAACGCCACCGCAACATATTTCCTATTTCACTCCGCAGGGGCACTCGAAGCATTCCTGGTCGAGTTTGCGGGTGACGATTGTTCCGCCGCTATGTTTGCAAATGCATCCGTGATGTGATCCCTGCAACTGAGCGTATTGCACTACATCTTCGCCGTCGACGATAAGAAGCGCATTAAACGATTTGAGTTTTCCTTTGGCGCTGTAATCGCCCGAGGCTCCGCCCTTTCCGTCGGTTTTGAACGACCCGATTTTGGATCGGTCGCCGGAAGACTCATCCAAAAGCACAACGTCGTATGCGGTATTCTTAGCGAGGTCACGAACACCAATGCGAACAACTTCTTCCGCCGGGAATACAGTAACGACTCCATGCGATTTGATCTGACTTTTGTCGTAATGGTTCGTAATAACCGTTGGAACCGTGAAGGCAGAGTTTTTGGACTCCTGCCCGAACAGAGTAGCGAAAATCGATACGAAAAGGGCCGCCATGATAAGCATTTGAAAATATTTCATCTCAGCCTCCTCTGTGCTTTGGTTAAGAGAAAAGGTTTTTCATGACGAACCACACATTTGCGGGACGTTCGGCCAACCGTCGCATGTACCACGGGAACCAATACGCGCCATAACTGATAAGGACCCGCATTTTGTAGCCGTCCCGTGCTATTCTGAGCTGAAGGTCGCGTTTGATCCCATAAAGCATTTCGAACTCGCACCGCTCGCGCGAACCGTCGGCTGCCTGAACGGCCCGAATGATCTGCTCATCGTGTGTGCCGATGCCGATGATGTTTTTGTTCTTTCCCCATTTCTGAAGCATGTGACGAACGAGGGCGAGATAATTCATGTCAACTTCCGCTTTACTCTGGAACGCAATCGACGGATCCTCTTTATAAGCTCCCTTTACGAGCCGGATCGCAGGGGAAAGCGGAAGGAGCGAATCGAGGTCTTTCGCTGTCCGGTGTAGGTAAGCCTGGAGGCAAACCCCGACATTCTTGTGCGTTTTCTTCGCTTTTCGATAAATCTCCAGTGTCCGGTCGACGTACGGTGAGCCTTCCATATCAATCCAGACGAAGTTCTTGTGCTTGCCAGCTCTTTTTGTCAAGGTCTCCAGCTTTTTGTAGGCCAACTCGGTGCTGATGTCGAGACCCAGTTGTGTGAGCTTAATCGAAATGTTTGCGTCGATTTTTCGTTTTTTGATGTGGTCGAGGACTTCCAGGTAATGGCGTGTAACAAGGTCGGCCTCGGGTTCGTATGAAATGTTCTCGCCGAGGTGAGTGAATATCGTGGAAACACCCTCCGCTTTCAAAGCTTCTGAGGCAGCAAGGGCTGAACCGAGATCCTCCCCCGGCATGAAACGTTTAACGGCTCCCTGAAAGAAGCTATATTTTGTAAGCGTGTTTTGAAGCTGTTTGCTCTGCGACCCCCACAGAAGAACGTTGCGAGTGATTCCCATGATGGCTCCAGCTGGTGGCGAGGAAGGAACAGCGCAATCTTATTCAATTTTTTGATGGATGTCAAACAGCGGAAAACAAAACCCCCTGCAGAGCAGAGGGTCGTGCTATCAAGGAAACCTTCCGAGGGTCAGTATCAGACTTCCGAAGTCTTTGAAGAAAGCGGGGAGAGACTTCGGAAGTCTTTCGGGAAAACTTTCGGCAGGTCTATTAGGTGCCTGCTGAGTAGTCGTCCATATATTTAAGCTGTTCTTTTGTCAGCCTATCAATGGAATATCCCATCGTTCGGAGCTTCACGGTCGCGATTTCCTGGTCTTGTTCCACGGGAATATCGTACACCTTGTTGTCCAGTCGCTGTCCCTTCTTATGCAACTCGGCAAGACGAAGCTGGGACATGAATTGGTTCGCGAACGACATGTCCATCACTTCAGATGGATGGCCCTCGGCTGCGGCAAGGTTCACAAGGCGTCCTTTGGCAAGCAAGTAAATACGGCGTCCGTCTTTCAGTGTGTATTCCTCGTTATCAGCGCGTACTTCGCGGACATTTTTCTTGAGCTTCGCCAAATCGCCGATATTGATTTCACAATCATAATGTCCCGTGTTGCAAACGATGGCGCCGTCTTTCATCATCTTAAAATGTCTCTCGATAATGACGTCTTTCACGCCCGTTGCTGTTATAAAGATGTCGCCAATCTTTGCCGCTTCCTCCATTGTCATAACGCGGAAACCCTCGAGCGTTGCCTTGAGAGCAGCCGTCGGCTTCACTTCTGTGACAATGACGTTCGCCCCGAGCCCCTTTGCGCGTAGAGCGACGCCACGTCCGCAATGGCCAAAACCGGCAACGACGACGTTCTTTCCAGCCATTAGTACACTGGTTGAGCGAAGAATACCGTCAAGAGTTGATTGGCCCGTTCCGTAAACGTTATCGAAGTCCCACTTTGTTTCGGCGTCGTTGACGGCGATGACGGGATACTGAAGAGCTCCGCCTTTTGCCATCGCACGCAGGCGGTGGACTCCGGTGGTTGTTTCTTCTGTTCCTCCGATGACAGTCGGAATCAGCTCTTTGTGCTTGTTATGCACAGTGAAAATCAGATCCGCGCCGTCGTCGAGGGTGAGGTTGGGTTTGAACTTCAGAGTCTCTTCGATGCACCAATAGAATTCCTGGACGTTCATTCCATGCCATGCGAAGATAGAAACTCCGTCTGCGGCGAGCGCGGCGGCAACGTCATCCTGCGTGGACAATGGATTACAACCGCTCCAGCTCACGTCGGCACCAGCTTCGACAAAGGTGTTCACGAGGACAGCAGTTTCCTTCGTGACATGCAAACATCCGGCAATCTTGAACCCTTTGAGAGGTTTTGATTTTCGGTACTTTTCTTTAAGCGCCATCAGCACCGGCATGCGTGATTCTGCCCACTCAATACGCATCTTTCCTGCTTTGGCGAGTGAAAGGTCTTTGACTTTGTATTTTCCAGGTTGCTCATTCATAAAGATTGGTAAGTAGTGAATTGTTAATTGGTGAGTGAAAAAAACTTGGTGAATCGATTACGAAGACGCCTCTTGCTTTCTTTTGCGGAGATATGCAATGTAACCGTTAATGCTGCGGACAACTTGGAATCCGTCTTTTTTCAATTGGTTTAGGAAATCTGCATCAAAATAGCCCTCATCAAGGCATATATTGAGGTCATCCAGCAATTCTTGCGCGGAGCCTCTCGCCACTCGAAAGAACTGCATTGTTTCCTGAAAATGAAAGCGACCGTGGCCCTCTGCAATGTTATTTGTCATCGACCTTGCACAATCCAACATTTGGGGAACCAAGTTGTGCTTTTCCTCCGGGGGCAGTTTTTTTGCCAATGAATAAATCGACTTCCTGAATTTTCTGGCTTTCTGATAGACTTCAAGAGCTTCGAAACTATAGGTGGATTCACCTGCTTCATGTACCTTCGCACCGTCAAAATCTAACGAGTGGTATTCAGTTTCCTGATTCATCTTTTCAAAGTGTCAATTTTGTTTCGTCTACTAACGACTCACCAATTAACCACTCACCAATTTCCATTCAGCATTTATCTCGCCGCCTTCTGGAATGTCTTCACAAGGTCAAGCTTTTCCCACGTGAACTCCTTCTCGTTTCTTCCAAAGTGTCCATAAGCAGCTGTTTTGCGATAAATCGGCCGGCGCAGATCGAGTCGCTTGATGATACCGCGCGGGGTCATATCGACTTTCTCCATGATCATATCTGCTATCTTGTGGTCGGGGATCGTACCAGTTCCAAATGTTTGCACCATGATCGAAATCGGCTCAGCTACGCCAATTGCATAGGAAACCTGGATTTGGCACTCTGATGCCAATCCGGCCGCGACGATGTTTTTTGCGAGATGCCGTGCCGCGTACGCCGCGCTGCGATCAACTTTAGTGGGATCTTTACCGGAGAATGCGCCGCCGCCGTGTGGAGCGCGTCCACCATACGTATCGACAATGATTTTTCGCCCGGTGAGACCGCTGTCGCCGTGTGGCCCGCCGATTTCAAACCTGCCCGTGGGATTCACGAAATATCTCGTTTTCGCATCGAGCATTTCCGTGGGAATAACGTGTTTGACGACGTGTTCAACGACGTCTTCTTTTATTTGTTTTTGAGAGACAGTAGGGTCGTGCTGTGTGGAAACAACCACCGTGTGCACTCGAAGAGGTTTTTTTCCCTCATATTCGATGGTCACCTGAGATTTCGCGTCTGGCCGGATGTACGACATTCGTCCATTCTGGCTCTTGCGAATGTCGGCGAGACGATGCACGAGTTTGTGAGCATACATGATCGGCATCGGCATGTATTCCGGAGTTTCCGTGCAGGCGTAACCGAACATCATCCCCTGGTCGCCGGCTCCTCCCGTGTCGACTCCGCGCGCAATGTCGGGGGATTGTGAATGGATCGCTGAAAGGATCGAGCACGACTCCGAGTCAAATCCCGAGCCGGCCTTCGTGTAGCCGATATCGCGAATAACCTGTCGGACCACATCCTGCACTTCGATGTAGGCGTCGGTCGTAATTTCTCCGCCGACGAGAGCGAGGCCGGTGGTGACAAAACTTTCGCACGCCACGCGTGCTTTTTTATCCTGGGCTAAAATCGCATCAAGAATCGCGTCCGAAATTTGGTCGCACACCTTGTCCGGGTGGCCTTCCGAAACTGACTCTGATGTAAAGAGGTGTTTCATGTGTTCTCCTTCATGAATCAATAAAACTCTAGTTCAGACGAATCTCCGATGTTGATGCGCTTGTAACTGCCTCGCACGGTGGCATTGCTCCCGACAATGGAGTCTTCGAGCAGTGCATCGGCTACTTTTGCACCCTCGCTGACGATCGAGTTGCGAATAACGGAATTCTCGACGTGAGCTCCTGCCGCAATCGTTGTGTACGGTCCGATGACCGAATTCTTGACGACTGCCTCCGGTGAAACAAACACGGGGGGTTTTACCAAAACATCATTCGACGTTGGCATGAGCGGATTGCTGTCAAGCAAATGTCTGTTTGTAGAAAGGAGCGTTTCCGGCTTTCCACAGTCGTACCATCCTTGAATGTCAAAGGTCTTGAACTTCTCTCCTCGCTCAATCATCATTTGAAGAGCATCCGTCAGCTGGAACTCGCCCCGTGTCCGAATGTTGCTCTTGATGATTTCGCGCAGACTTTGCACAAGGAGGTCCGGCTGTTTGATATAATACAAGCCTATGATGGCAAGATTGCTCGTCGGGTTTTCAGGTTTTTCGACAACACGTGAAATATAACCGTTCGTCGTTTCTGCCACGCCGAACCTCCTCGGGTCATCCACCTGTTTCACACCAAGCACCGATGAGTCGAGAGCGATCATAGCCTTCAAATCCACGTCGAAAATCGTATCTCCGAGGATAATCAGAATTGGTGTTCGTGAAAAAGTGTGGCGCGAAAGATAGATCGCATGGCCCAATCCGAGGCGCTCTTCCTGTTCGACAAAGTCGACTTTGATCTTGTAATTCCCGAGGACGTAATCCTTGATCATTTCCCCGAGATACCCGACAATAATCGTCGCCTCCGTAAAGCCGTTTTCGATGACTTTATCGAGAATGTGCCCGATAATCGGTTTACCACCGACGTTCAAAAGCACTTTTGGGACGGTATATGTGTGCGGACGCAGCCTGCTGCCAACGCCTGCAACGGGGATGATAGCGCGCATGGGATTTCCGGGCGAAAAAAATCCCCTCACAGAGGGGAAATGAAGATACGAAACAATGATGAGAGAAACAAAAAAAAGGCGTCAGCTGTGACGTATGGACATGATGTCGCCATCTTTGACGACGTATTCTTTTCCTTCGAGGCGCCAGAGCCCGGCTTCTTTTGCTTTGGCGAAAGATCCTCCATGCCTGACAAAGTCGTCATAGTGCACAACTTCGGAGCGGATGAACTTTGCGTAAAAATCCGAGTGAATGACTCCGGCGGCTTCCTGCGCTGTCATCCCCTTCTTCATCGTCCACGCCCTGCATTCGTCTTCACCGACGGTAAAAAACGATTGAAGGCCGAGGAGCGAATACGATTCCCGAATAAGTGCACGCAACGCCGACTCCTTGATGCCGTATTCTTGCATAAACTCCGTCGCTTCGCTGTCGGAGAGCTCTGATAACTCCATTTCGATCTTTCCGAAGAATGACATCACCTTGGTGTTTCGGCCGCCAGATGATGCAGCAATCTTGTTGGAAATTTCCCCTGCAGTCGTGCGCTGTGATTCGTCGAAGTTCAAAGCAAGAAGCATCGGTTTGACCGAGAGGAGCTGGTAGGTTTTCAGGAGCTGAAGTTCTTCTTTTGTAAAGTCTGCCTCCCTCAAAGGTTTTTCTGATTCCAGCGTGTGTTTGCATTTTTCAAGAACGGGCAATTCTTTCTTCAGATGGTCATCCTGAGTCTTCTGAAGCTGCTTTTTGACCCTGTCCACACGCGTTTCGGTGATCGCCAGGTCGGCAAGAATGAACTCGGTTTCAAAAGCCCTGATGTCACGGACAGCGTCTATGGAGCCGTCGGGATGCGGCACGGCGTCGTTGGAAAACAAGCGGACCACTTGCACCAGCGCGTCATTGGTTTTAACGTTGGAAAAGAAGTTCGTGGTGAACTGTGTCGAGCCGGTTTCTCCCTTTTTCAGTCCGACGACATCGACAAATTCAATCGTAGCATAAACGGTGCTTTTGGGGGAAAAGAGCTCTGAGAGTTTATCCAGTCTCGCATCAGGCACTTTCACGATCGCATGATGCGCCTCAGCCCTGGAGAGAGCGTGTGCATCGAGATGCATCCTGGTGATAGTTTGGAAGAGCGTTGATTTTCCCGAGAAGGGTAATCCGACAATACCGATTTGCATAAACGTGCTTTCATTGGATAGATGGCTACCCAAGATACGAAAATCAAACCGTATCTTCAGTCTGGTTTCGGGTAAAAAGGTCTCAATCGCTTTCTTGCCTTTCCCTACTCATTTCTGTATTATAATGCAAACTCCATGAATTATGAAAAACACACGGACATCCTCGCGAAAACAGCAACACGTCGAAATTACGCTTTCGAAGGATGTTTCATTCCGCACAAAAACATCGGGGTTTGAGCGCTTCGAGTTCCTCCACAACGCCCTTCCCGAGCTCAATTTTTCCGACATCGATACTACCGTCAGCTTTTTAGGCAAAGAGCTGTCTTTCCCTCTTATTGTGTCCAGCATGACAGGGGGTTACAAGGACGCTCAGAGGATCAACCGCCAACTTGCTGAAGTGTGCGCCGAGAAACGGCTGGCGATGGGGGTGGGCAGCCAGCGCCAGGCTATGGAAGATTCCACGTATCATCGGTCGTTCAGCGTTGTGCGCGAAGTAGCAAAAAATATTCCCGTGTTTGGGAACATTGGCGCCGCCGAGGTGGCGAAACTGAAGGATGCTTCGAAAGTTCAGAAACTCGCCGAACTTATTCATGCGGACGGATTTGCCGTTCATTTGAATCCTCTTCAGGAGTTCCTTCAACCTGAAGGTTCCCCGGATTTTCATGGAGTGCTGTCAGGCATTGAGCTGCTGGTCAGGCAGTTGAACATTCCGATTCTTGTAAAGGAAATCGGAGCGGGAATCTCAAGGGACGTTGCAAAACGACTTCTCAATGTCGGCGTGCGAATCATTGACGTGGCGGGCGCAGGCGGGACGAGCTGGGCCGGTGTGGAGATCATAAGGCGAAAGAATGAAAACGGAAGGCCGTCGAGAGCTACACAGAAAAACGGAAAGTTTTCAGAGGAATCCTTTACCTCGGCCTTTTGGGACTGGGGAATTCCCACTGTGGATGCGTTACGGCAGGTCTGCAGCCTCAAGTCCGAAACACAGGGACTCACAGTTATTTCCTCGGGAGGAATTCACGGAGGGCTTGATGTAGCAAAGTCCATAGCCTTTGGAGCAGACCTCGTGGGCGCTGCGCGGCCTATGCTGAAAGCGCTTGAGTCGGGCGGAAGGAAGGGGCTTATCCAAAAAATCGATACCTGGATGATGCAAGTGAAGGGGGCAATGTTTCTCACAGGGTCAAGAACCGTTTCAGAATTACAACAACGGCAACTGGTATTGAAAGCACAATGACGAAACAAGAATCGAAAGCGTAGATTTACCAAGCCTTCATTCGCAGGCAAATCATGGATTTCAATCAACGATACATCGAATACAAAACAAAAGTCGATGAGTACCTGAATCGATTCATCGAAGAAACGAGTCCCAGAAGTCTGTACCAGCCAGCTAAATACGTTCTCGATGGCGGCGGAAAAAGGATTCGACCTCTCCTTGTACTCCTCTCCTGTGAAGCAGTTGGTGGAAGTGTAAGCGAAGCTATTCATGCAGGAGTCGCTGTTGAGATTCTACACAACTTCACTCTCGTGCACGACGATATCATGGATCATGCCAGTTCGCGTCGTGGAAGAGCTACAGTCCACAAGAAGTGGGATACCAACGTTGCTATCCTCGCGGGAGATGCCCTTCTTGCACTCGCCTACCGCGCATTGCTGAGAACCAACTCCTCGCGCATACAGGAAATCAGCAAAACCTTCACGGAAGGTGTGGTGGTGGTATGCGAGGGGCAAGCTTTTGACAAAGAATTTGAGACGAGGAGTCGGGTTGCGGTCGAAGATTATCTAACAATGATAGGGAAAAAAACCGCAGCCATGGTGGCTGTGTCCTCGCAGGTTGGCGGGTTGATCGGGAACGCGGGAGATCAGGAACTTCGCGCCTTGCGGTCGTATGGCGAGTGCGTGGGAAGAGCTTTCCAGGTTCAGGATGACCTCCTCGATATCATCGCCGACGAAAGAAAGTTGGGAAAAACCATCGGAGGAGACCTGGTCGAAGGGAAGAAGACATTTCTGCTGCTGGAAGCTTTGAAGCGGGCAAAAGGAAAAGACAAATCCATCTTGCTGAGCTTCATGAGGAATGGTGGAGTATCAAAGAAGCGGATTGCGGAGTTCCGAAGAATCTATGAGCGAACCGGTGCACTTGAAGCTGCACGGTCGCAGGTGAAAAGCGATATTGCGGACGCCAAAGCTCAGCTTCAACAGCTTCACCCATCCGATGCACGCGAGATGCTTTCCTGGTTGGCTGATATGCTCATGCACAGGACTCATTAGAAGCCTCGTGCATGGTCGAACGCGAAGTAACGATCCGAAATAAGATGGGGCTTCACACCAGGCCCGCAGCCTCCATCGTGAAGCTCGCCGCAAAATACAAATCCGATTTTTACATCGAGAAAGATGGCATTGAAATCAATGGAAAGAGCATCATCGGCGTCATGACGCTTGCAGCAGAACAAGGGTCCAGGATGTTGCTCCGATTTACCGGCGAGGACGAAGAACAAGCTTCGAAATCCATGGTTGATTTGTTCCAACGCGGTTTCGACGAGGAAATATAGATTCGAACCGCGAATTCAATCCGGCACATGCTTATGACTGAGCCAAAAAGACCAGAGATCACGCTCAAAGGAATCCCTGCCTCGCCGGGAATTGCCAAAGGGCCCGTGTATCTTTTTCGAAAACACGAGCCGATTGTAGAGGAGCGTACACTAGTGGGGAATGAAGTCGAAAAGGAAATCTCGCGTCTCGAGCAATCCATCGCCCGTTCCAAAAAAGAACTCAGAAAAATCTACGACTTCGCCGAAAAAAAGCTCGGCAACAATCAAGCGAAGATTCTTGAGGCGCAGCTCCTCATTCTGGATGACGCAATTATCTTTGGCACTGTATTCGAGCGTGTACGAAAGGAAAAAAAGAACGCAGAGTTTGTCGTTCAGGACGAGATCGGCAAGTACCACCGGCTCATGATTGCGGCAAAAGACGAGTACACGCGTGAACGGGCTAACGACCTTGAAGACGTCCGGAACAGAATCCTGCGTAATTTGCAGGAACAACGATTGGTCTCGAAATTCGAAGGGGCGAATATCGTTGTGGCGCCTAATCTCTCTGCCGCAGATACGCTGATCCTGAGCCGTAATGAAGTCCTTGCCTTCGCCACGGAGATCGGAGGTTCGACATCGCACAGCGTCCTTCTTGCCCGCGCCATGCAGATTCCAACGGTCGTGGGATTGCCGCATGTGGCCGGAAAAGCCCATGAGGGCGATACGATGATTCTGGACGGTTACAGCGGGATGGTGATTATCAACCCTACCGAAGGGACCGTCCACAAGTATGAGCGCAAGCAGAAAGAGTACAAGGATTTCGAGGATCGGCTTTCCGTCCTCCGCGAGCTTCCGGCTGAAACGCTTGACGGGCACAGGGTCCAGCTCGCAGCAAACATTGAACTTCAGGAGGAACTGGAGTTTGTCAAAATGCAGGGAGCTGACGGCGTAGGGCTCTACCGGTCGGAAGTGTTACTTCTCGGGAAAGAAGTTTTTCCCACCGAGCAGGAACAGGTTTACCAATACAAAATCCTTGCCGAAGCTCTGCATCCGAAACAAGTGATCATTAGAACGTTTGACATCGGGGGCGATAAGCTCATGATGCAGACGATTTCAGAAAACAATCCGTTTCTGGGATGGCGCGGAATTCGAGTCATGCTCGATAAAGAAGATCTCTTTCTCGACCAGCTCAGGGCAATCCTGAGAGCAAGCACGAGAAAGAATGTTGCCGTGATGTTTCCCATGATCTCCAGCATTAAGGAAGTCCGGAGCGCAAAGAAGCACCTTGAAGAAGCGAAACGTCAGCTGAAGGCAAAGGATATCCTCTTTGACGAAAATATCAAGGTTGGCGTTATGGTGGAAGTTCCTTCAGCGGCTGTGATCGCCGAGGACCTCGCTCAGGAGGTTGATTTCTTAAGCATCGGCACGAATGATTTGATACAGTATTTGCTCGCAGTGGACAGGAGCAATGAAATCGTTTCTTCGTTGTATCAGGAGTTTCATCCTGCAGTTGTAAGATTTCTTCGCAGAATTATCGAACGCGGAAAGAAGGGGGATGTGTGGGTTGGAATGTGCGGAGAAATGGCTGGCGATCCTTTAGCGACGATGCTTCTTTTAGGGCTCGGCCTTGACGAATTCAGCGTTGTGCCGACGACTCTGCCTGAGATCAAGAAAATTATTCGGTCAGTTCACTTTACAGAAGCAAAACACATTGCGGAGAAAGTCTTGACGATGCAGACCGAGGATGAAATAAAATCGTATTTACAGCGTATCATGAAAGAGAAGTTCCCGGATATACCGACGGGATGATTTTCTTTCTTCGTTTCTTCTCCCACACATCAAGGAATAACCATGACACTCGAAGACATCAAGCGGGCGGATCCATCCGGAATGTATGTTTGGGTTCGCGATTTTCACAGGCAGGTTGAGGATGGCGTAAAAATTGGCAAGGCGGCAAAGGTTAAACTCAACGTACATGGAGTTCGCAATATCGTCCTCACAGGCTTGGGCGGCTCGGCGATTGGCGGTGATTTACTTCGCTCTTATCTTGCGGATGAGCTGGCCGTTCCTTTCATTATTAACAGGCACTATTATGCACCCGATTTTGTTGACAAAAATACACTCGTGGTCGTCTCGAGTTATTCCGGCAATACCGAGGAAACGATAGCGGCGCATCAGGATGCGGTGAAGCGAAAAGCAAAAGTTCTCTGCATCAGCACAGGGGGAGAAACGGAAAAAATGGCCAAAAAATATAAACAACCGTGGATTCAGATTCCGCCTGGCTACTCACCGCGCGCAGCCCTCGGGTACTCGTTTTTTCCTCTCCTTGTCGTTCTTTCAAAGCTTGGCTTCGTCAAGTCCAAAGACAAGGATATGAAAGAGACGATCTCTCTTCTTCAGCGCAAGGGCATGGTTTTGTCGGACCCGGATTCTCCTGAGAACGCCGCCCTGCACTTGGCCCAACAACTCAAGGGCAAACTCCCCATTATTTATTCCGCCAATGAACATCTCGACGCCGTCAATATCAGATGGCGCGGCCAGATTGCGGAGAACGCCAAGCAGCTTGGTTTCGGCCACGTTCTGCCGGAAATGAACCATAACGAGCTCGTCGGCTGGAAAGTGCTGGCGGACTTGATGAGGCAGATGCATGTTATCTTCCTGAAAGACAAAGGAACGCACAAACGCGTGGCTATGCGCGAAAACATCACAAAGGATATCGTTTCTCAATACACTTCGAGCGTCACCGAAGTGTGGAGCGAGGGAATATCGCTCCTTGCGCGAATGTTTTCGTTGATCCATGTTGGCGACTGGGTAAGCTTCTATCTCGCCATTCTCAACAACCAGGATCCTACGCCGGTGAAAGTCATTGACTTTCTGAAAGGCGAGCTGGCAAAAGTATAGATTTCGTCTTGAAGACTCTTTGCTACCATATCATCTTCCTCCTGATGTTGGTGAGTTCGGCGCCCGCGCAATTCTACTACTTCGGACGCAATAAAGTCCAGTACACTGAATTCGATTGGCACACGCTTCAAACCGAGCATTTTGATATTTACTATTATCCTGAAATGAAGGAGCTCGCCGAGCGGGGCGCGTATTTTGCCGAGGAGGGTTACAAGCAGCTCGAGCAGAGATTCAACCACAACATCAATCACCGTGTTCCGCTCATCTTTTACAGCTCGCACCTGCACTTCCAGCAGACAAACACAACACCGGGGTTTATTCCAGAAGGAGTAGGCGGGTTCTTCGAATTTCTCAAAGGCCGCGTCGTCATTCCCTCCGACGGATCAACCGCACAGTTCAGGCACGTCATCAGGCACGAGCTTGTCCACGTTTTTATGCACAGCAAAATCAACAGAGTCATGCTTGACCATCGCACGCCCCTGGACAGAGTCACGCCTCTGTGGTTCACAGAAGGTTTAGCGGAGTTCTGGTCGACAGAATGGGACACGCAGGCTGAAATGATTCTGAGGGATGCGTCGATCAACAATTATGTGGTCCCCCTGAGCGACATGGAAAAAATCTATGGATCCTTCCTGATGTACAAGGAAGGTCAGCACGTGTTGCAGTTTATCGCAGAACGTTATGGTGAAGAAAAAATCCTGCTTCTCATGGAGAATTTCTGGAAGTCATCGAGCTTCAACGAGATCATGAAAAGCACTATCGGCAAGGGATACAAGGAGCTTGACGAGGAATGGCTCTACTTTCTGAAAAAGAACTATTATCCCGTCGTCAAGGATGAAGATTTGCCGAGTAGAGTCACGGCGAGCGTTGTTGACGTCGGTTTCAACGCAAAGCCGATTTTCTATTCTCACAACGGAAAGAAAGAAATCTATTTCATCGGCAACCACACGGGCTACACGAATGTGTATCGACTCAACCTTGGCGTAGAAAAAGCAAAGCCCGAAGTTGTCGTGGAAGGTGAGCGCACGGATGAATTCGAGGCATTTCACCTGTTTCAGGGGAGGTTGAGCATTTCGAAGGACGGGATACTTGCGTTTATCACCAAAAGCGGCGAAAATGACGCCCTGCATCTCTATGATGTCAAGAGCGATAATCTTCTGGAGACGATACGATTCAAAAACCTCGTCGTCCTTGGTTCAACGAGCTGGGCGCCGAACGGAAAACGCGTGGCGTTTTCGTCTATCGATAAAGGCGGCAACAACGACCTCTACGTCTACGAACTGGAATCACGTTCTCTGCTTCGTCTGACGAATGACTTTTATGACGATCGCGACCCTGCATGGTCGCCGGTGGACGATATACTGGTGTTTAGCTCAGACCGTACTCCGTACGGCGAGCGGGGCAGGTACAATTTGTTCTTGTACGACATGAAATCGTCACGAATTGATTACGCGACGTTTGGCAACGAGAACTACTATTCTCCTTCATGGTCGCGCGACGGGAAGTCCCTGGTTTTTACGTCCGACGCGGAAGGCGCGCAAAACATCTGGATGATGCGAATGGACGGGACGCCGGCCGCCCAACGAAGCATGCGAAGAGTAACGAATCTTGCGACCGCAGCTTTTGACCCTTCCTGGGGAGAATCGGACGATATCTATTTTACCGCTTTTGAAAATTTCAGCTTCCAAATTCGCTCGCTTCCAGGGATCTCTACACTCTACGATTCCTCAGACGTCGTAAAAGCATTCGATTTTGCAGACATGCGGCCTGCATGGCGCGACCGCAAACTGGAAGGGTCTTCGCTCGTGGGCCAATTCAAATACGCCGGCGACTATACGCTGGACATTGCGCAGAGCCAGATATCGACCGACCCGATTTTTGGCACATCGGGCGGAGCCACGCTCGCGATGAGCGACATCCTCGGTAACGACCAGTACGAGTTTCTTATTTTTAACACGGCGCAATCGAGTTCCGACCTCATTGAGAGCTTCAACTTCGCCATTTCCAGGATATCGCTCAGCAAGCGGGCCAATTATTCGTACGGCGTGTTTCGTTTTTCAGGCAACCGGTATGACCTGACCGACCCAAACCTGTTTTACTTCGAGCGTTCCTTCGGCGGGTATTTCGTTCTGAGTTATCCGCTTTCAAAATTCAAGCGCATCGAAACCGGCATCACGGTCAGTAATTCAGAAAAAGACATTTTTACGAACCTGTTGCCGCGAAAAGCCCTCCTTGTCTCAAACGGCATTTCGTTTGTGTGGGATAATTCTTTGTGGGGCCCCAGCGGGCCCATCGACGGGAATCGAATGAAAATGACTCTCGCATACACGAACGATGTACAGAACTCCAACGTCAGCTACTATTCGATCATTGCCGACTACAGAAATTATTTCCGTTTATCTACGCGAAGTGCCCTTGCTTCACGCGCTCACCTCTGGTATAACGAGGGCAAAGAAGCTCGGCGATTCTTCATGGGCGGGAGCTGGGATTTGCGTGGCTGGCCGCGTTGGTCAATTCGAGGGAAGAAACTGTGGCTCACAAGCACGGAATTGCGCTTTCCATTCATTGACCAGCTGGGAATCCGTTTTCCTTTCGGCGGCGTTAATTTTGGCTCCATTCGGGGCGCTCTTTTTGCAGACGCCGGAGGCGCGTGGGATGAAGCCTACAGGGATACAAAGGGAAGCGTCGGGGGTGGCATCCGACTCAATCTTGGCGGCGTGCTCGTTCTGCGGTACGATATCGGAAAACGTATAGAACAAAATTTTGGCAGATTCCAACAAGGTCTTTTTTATCAGTTTTTCTTCGGCTGGGACTTCTAGTATCAGACATGGAATCTAAGAGACTGCTGCTTGCTCTGTTCTTGTTCTCAAGTTGTGCTGGACTACGCGTAAATCGTTCGCTCAGGGTTGCCCAGGACGACTGGGTCACTGCCGGAGGTGACCCTGCACGGACAAACCGTAGTTCTACAATCGTTCTTCCGCCACTTGTTGAAAAATGGCAATACAACACCGTCGCGGGGATTACGGCGTCTCCGCTGGTCCGCGATAGCGTCATTGTGCTCGGAACGTTGAACGGCGAAATTCAGCTGGTGAATTTTCTCGACGGGAAACGAATATCATACGTCGCTCTCGATGCTCCGATTGCGGGAACCCCAGTCTGGAACGGAACGAGTATCATTGTCCCGCTCTCAAGCTCGAATCAGTCGCTCATCTCTGTTGCCCTGAAGGGTTCCGACCGCGCCTGGTCTCTTGCGCTCGGTCCGATCGAATCTTCGCCGCTGCTTTTCAAGGATCGGGTGTACGTGACGACTCTTGAGGGGAAGGTGTTTTGTTTGAACGTAGACGATGGAACCGAAATCTGGCAGTTTAAAGCAAACGGGAATAACGGCCGAAAGCCGATTCGGTCTTCGCCCGCATCAGACGGAAACATTCTTTTCTTTGGGTCTGATGACGGCGGTGTCTACGCAGTCGGAGCGCAGGAGGGAAAACTACGGTGGAAATTTCGGACCAACGGAAGCGTGTTTGCCACGCCGATTGTCTTTGAGAAGCAGGTTGTCGTTGGATCTCTGGACGGCTCTGTGTATTGCCTCGGGACTGAGAGCGGAGAACTGGTATGGAGGTTCGATACAAAATCAAGGATCTACGGCTCGGCATCGACGGACGGGAAACGCATCTTCGTGGGTTCATCGGATGGTACGTGCTATGCGCTGGATGCAAAGAACGGCCAGCTTGCATGGAGCGCCGCTGCGAAAAGCGTGATCAACACACCGCCCCTTGTTGCTGGCAATCTTGTGTATGTCGGTTCGCTTGATAGAACCCTTCGTGCCTATGATATCCAGAGTGGGAAAATTCTGTGGGAGTACTCGACCCCCGGAAGGATCAGGGTATCACCTTTGGTATGGAGAAATACTCTATTGGTCGTCTCAGAAGATCGGCTCCTGTTAGCGCTGAAACCTTTGGAGGATGTATGAGAACTTATACCATGGGATTTCTCCTTGCTGGCTTCATGTGCTTTGGCCATGCCCAGGAATTGAAGAAGTCCACTGGATGGCTGTCAATCTCAACTGTTCCCACGGAAGCAGAATTATTTGTGGACGGGCAATATTTAGGAAAGTCTCCGTTGAGCCGCGTCGAGGTGGATACTGGCAAGCACACGCTCAGGGCGTTTTATCCTGCCCTCACAGCCTGGAACGGCTCGTCGAAAGTCGAAGAAGTTGTCGTGGGCGATGGTCACGAGACGACGATGAAGCTGGAATTGGAGAATACCGTAAGTTTGACGTCCATCCCATCGGGCGTCGAAGTGCATTACGAAGGGCAAACGCTAGGCCTGACCCCTATATTATTTAAGACCACGCGAGCGTTGAGCGGGTCCATTGCCCTTCACCAAGATGGATACGAAACTGCATACGTTCCGGTCAGCGGGAGTGGTTACGTGGGGATGACGGTGCGGCTCAATCGCTTGAACTCACGTGAAGCGTGGAGTTTTTCCGATGTTCTCTCTTCCGATTCAAACGGAGAGCCGGTAGGTCAATGGGTGAATTACGTCGCGGGAACGGCGATGATTTTTTCGGGCTTCTTGGCGGCGTACTACAAAGATCATGCAAATCGAGAGTTCGAGAACTATGAAAGAACAAAGGATCCCGGATCCTTGAGTTCCGTGCGTCGATTTGACAAACTTTCTGGCGTCTCCTTTACGATCACTCAACTCAGCTTCGCTGTTCTTGCGTACAAATTGCTCGTGGAATGACCGTTCGGCGTCGATTATTTCCTTGCATTTCAGGTCATCAGCAGATATATTTTACCCCGAAACAAGGAGAACGCGCGCTGCGGTTTCACATCTACCACCATTCTCATCCATGTAGTCTCTCAACTCGTCTATGTCTGAAGAAATAACCTTTCTGCGGAACGTCCCCATCTTTTCCGACCTCGAAGATAAAGATTTGTTAAGAATCGTCAAGCTTGGAGTTCGACAGAAATACAAGAAGGGGAATATTGTTGTTTTGGAACAGGAGAGCGGGGCGGCGCTTTTTGTTATTATCACGGGAAAGGTCAAGGTCGTGAGGACCGATGAGGATGGCCGAGAGGTGATTCTCTCTATGTTTGGACCGGGGGAGTTTTTCGGTGAAATGTCCCTCCTGGATGGGTTGGCGCGATCTGCGAGTGTCGTTGCAACGCTGAAATCTGAATTGTTCATGATCCACCGAAGAGATTTCCTGCAGCTGCTGGAAGAATATCCCCAGGTTGCCATTTCTCTCCTTGCCGAACTTGCGATGCGGTTGCGCAAAGCGGACATGCAAATCAAGAGTCTTTCCCTGAAAGATGCGGCCGGCCGCGTAGCCAATGTCTTGTTGATGCTTTCTGACGACCTTGGCGTATTCCGAAAAGGCAAAGTGGAAATTGAAGACCTTCCGTTGCAGCAGGACATTGCCAACATGGCAGGCACATCACGCGAAACGGTCTCGCGGATGATTCATCATTTTATCCGAAACAGTGAAGTGGACCTCAAGGGAAATAAGTTGACCATCAACGATTACGAAACGTTTCGGAAAAAATACTTGTAGCGTTCGGACGTTGGTTCTTCGAACGTCGGTTCGAAAGAGTTTTCTAACACTAAACATCATGTTGAGATGGGGGCGAAGGAGCAGCGAGAGATACCATCCACTGAAGGCCGAGCAGACTTACATCTCCATACCACCTTTTCCGACGGCGCACTTTCCCCGCAAGCCCTTGTAAAAAAAGCGCAGGGAGCGGGGTTGAAGGTCCTTGCGATAACGGATCACGACCATGTCGGAGCCCTTGAGGAGGCGGTTGACTGCGGGAGGACGTACGGCGTTGAAGTGATTTCCGGACTCGAATTGAGTGCAACGTTCGGGGAAAAGGATATCCATATCCTTGCGTATTTTTTTGACCCTGCCAATAAAAACCTCCTTGAGTACCTTGATATTTTCCGCAAAGAGCGCCTGCGCCGGGCCGAACGAATTGTCGAAAAACTGAACAAGATCAACATTCCTCTCACACTGGATTCCGTCCTTGAAAAGGCGGGCGAGGGGAGCGTCGGCAGGCCGCATATTGCGAACGCCCTGCTGGACAAAGGATTGACGGGAACTTATCACGAAGCGTTTGCCAAGTACATCGGCACGAACGGTCCCGCCTACGAGAAAAAATTTCAATTGAGCCCCGAAGATGCAATCCGTCTCGTTTCGTCGTGCGGAGGCTTGTCATTCCTCGCGCATCCGGGAAATTATACGACGGACGCCGAATTACTCGAGTTGATCAGGAAAGGGATGGACGGGATTGAAGTTGTCCACCCTTCCCACAACGAAGCCCGTCAGGAATACTATCGCGGCGTCGTCGATCAATATTTCTTGCTGGAGAGTGGAGGTTCAGACTATCATGGGGGCAAGAAAAACGACGAGTACGCTTTCGGGACTTTTTCAGTTCCACTTCATGTCGTTGAAACCATGCGGAGTCGGCTCTTTGGCTGACGGTACGTGATGAGGAAGGGTGTTTCTTTTCCGAAAGCAGACGTCTCGGAGCCAAAAGCAAGGATTGCCGTCATTGTCAGCCAATTTCATAAAGACATCACCGACAGGTTGCTGGAGGGAGCAAAAGAATGTTTCAGGCAGCATGGGATCTCAAAGTATGATGTGTTCCATTGCCCTGGATCCTTTGAACTTCCTCAGGTCGCGCAACGTCTTGTCAAAGAACGACGGTGGGATGCCGTCGTCTGTCTCGGTGCTGTCATTCGCGGAAAGACCAGTCATTTTGAATACGTCGCATCGGAAACAGCTCGGGGTATTCAGGATGTCGCCCTTCGGAGTGGAATTCCAGTGCTCTTTGGCGTTTTGACTACGGAGAACGAAAAGCAGGCACTTGAGCGTGCAGGAGGAAAATTCGGAAACAAGGGTTGGGATGCGGCCGTCGCTGCCATTGAGATGAATAGTTTGTTCAAGAGGCTGGAACGAGGGACACGGAGAAGTCTTTGATGCAAAGGCTGGTGTTGGTTGTTCTCTGGAGCGCGAGCCTCTTGTCGACGCTTGAGGCGCGACAGGGTTCTCAGAGAATCGGGCAGTGGAAAAACTTCACCGATATGAAAACGGTGAGAGCCCTCGGCGCAGGCACCGGTGCACTGTGGGCGGCCACGGCTGGCGGCAGCTTTGCCTATGATCCCGTTGAATCTGCTTTTGTGAAATTCACCAACACGGACGGACTCAGCTCAAACGACCTGACGGCAATTACGCTCGACCAGTCCGGCGCTGTGTGGGTTGGGGCTTCGGACGGTTCGATCAACGTGCGGGAAGCCGGCTGGAGAGACATTCGCGACATTGCGGCGAGCAATAGAATTCAAAGGTCCATCAAGAAATTTGTGCAGCTCGGGGACTCAATGCTTGTTGTAACCGACTTCGGGGTTTCTGTGTATGTGATGTCAAAAAAGGAATTTGGTGACACGTATGCCAATTTCGGATTCACGACACCGCCCGTCGTGAAATCCGTCTTGGTTCATGGCAATAGAATCTGGGTGGCAACGAATCAGGGTATTGCTTCGGCCCAGCGCGGCAGCTCCAATCTCACTTCGCCGACTGCGTGGACAAGATATGGTGGCCTGCCTTCGACGAATACGACCTCTCTTGGCCTCTTTTCCGATACTCTCATCGTCGGATGTATCAACGGCGCTGCCTTTTTTTCTGCAGACACCTTCCTTGCGATGACTGCTTTTGCAGGCAAGGCGATCGTCGATATGGAACAACGAAATAACACGCTCACGATACTTTCGAATTCGGGCGGCAGTTTTTCCGTCGAAGCAATTACTCATGTGAACAGTGCAGCGCAGCTCATTTCTTCGGTCGCAGGGATGCTCGGAAGCGACTTGTTGCTGGATTCCTCCCCCGGGCTGTGGGTGTCGACGTCCGTCAACGGTATTGCCCGATGGGACGGAACAGCATGGAGCTTCATCAGTCCCAACGGGCCACAGTCGAACCTCTTTGCCAGCCTCGCCGTCGACGACGACGGAGTGCTCTGGGTGGGCACGGGGTTCAACGCAGGCGGAAGAGGATTTTATCGCTACGACCCGTCAAAGCCCGAAGGACTTCAATGGAAGAACTTTGTCTATCCGGAATGTCCACTTCTCCAAAACAATGACTACTACAAGGTCTCCATCGGAGCCAACGGCTCAGTGTGGGCGAGCTCGTGGGGGTTTGGAGTCGTTGAAGTTGTGGCAGATACAATCCGCCGAAGACTTCATGCTGCCACAACACCGAGCCTTGCAACATCCGACGGTTCGAACCCGAACTACCCGGTGATCGGAAGCGTCGTTGTTGGCCCCGACGGGTCTTCCTGGTTTGTGAACAGAACAGCGACGAATGGAAACGTGCTCGCGAGGTTGGTAGATGATACAACGTTTGTCTATTATCGAAATCTTTACAATCCGGGTGACGGGGGCTTTTTTCACAATATGGTGATTGACCGGCTCGGCACGAAGTGGCTCGGGAATGCTGAACCGGCGGCAAAAGCGACCACCCGAGGGCTGTATTATTTTAACGAAAACAGTGTCGTTTCCGGGACAGAGGCCACCGGTGGCTGGGGTTACATCTCAACGACCGATGGACTTCCCAGCGCTTATGTCCTTTCTCTTGCCGTTGATGCGACCGGGGACGTCTGGGTGGGAACTGACCTCGGCGCGATGATCATTACTGATCCACAGTTCCCGCGAACTCGGCGCACGCCTTCATTCCCATTGCGTGAACAGACTGTCCAGGCAATTGCCGTTGACGGAGTGAACAACAAGTGGGTGGGAACGCGGGAAGGAGTTTTTGTGCTCAACGCCGACGGGACTCAATTGCTGGAACAGCACACTGTCCTTACGACAGGCGGCAAGCTTGTTTCCGACGATGTTCGTTCGGTTGCTATTGACCAGCGAAGGGGGATTGTGTATCTCGGGACAGAAAAAGGACTTTCGAGTTTGAACATTGTTGCTGTAGAGACGAAGGAGACGTTTGCCGACCTCGAAGTTGGCCCGAATCCATACCATGTTCCCAACGAGGAGCAACTTATCATCAGGGACCTCGTGGGAAACACGACTGTCAAAATACTGACAGTAAACGGGTCGCTGGTCTCACAGTTCAAGGCGCAGGGCGGTGGAAGAGCATTCTGGGATGGAAAAGATTCTCAAGGGAGATTTGTTTCAACTGGAATTTACTTTATTGTTGCATTCGCGGATAACGGCAATCAAATCGGCATAGGTAAAGTGGCCGTCGTGAGGAGGTGAGGAACAGGAAGAAGAGGAAGGCGAAACGAGTTGAAGGTTTGTTGTGCGTGTAATTCACCATGTTTTCATCACATTATTTTGAGGGAGGTAGGCCTTGGAAAACACTTACAAGGATGAAATCTTTACCAAACGCGTCAGAGCCGGTAAGCGGACGTACTTCTTTGACGTGAAATCCACGAAGTCTGAAAAAGACTTTTACATCACGATCACAGAGAGCAAGCGCGTTGGAGAAGAAGAGTATGAGAAACACAAGATCTTTCTCTACAAGGAAGATTTTGAAAAATTCAGCGATGCGCTTGACGAGACCGTTGAGTACGTAAAAGCGCAATTGCTCACGATTGCCGACCCGGCTGGAGGCGTTCCGGCAGAAAAGCCCGTGCCCTAGGATATCGTTCACTGTTGTTTCAAGTCGAGGGAGCCCACAGTCCTTTTCGATCAGGGATGCGTGGGCTTCTCTTGTGTTGGCACCCAATATGTTCTTCACCGTGATTCCATCTCAATCGAATTTCCTGCCTTCAGTTTGGGATTTTGTGTGAGAGAAAGCTTTTCGTGGTTGAGAGGCCGCTTATTTGAGATTATCGTAATGTGTTTCTTAAATGGGAGAGTGTATTACGCTTAAACGTCAAACGGTTCGAACACTTATTTACAGCCTTTGTGCCGCGATTGTTACGTTCGTTTTTCTCATTCATCCAGGCAACAATGGCTTTTAACAAGCAATGTTCTCCGACATGGTTGACGGCACTGCGTACCGCCCTTATGTTTCTCGAGCCCTTCAGGGATAAAGTTCGTGACTGTAGCA
The DNA here is from genome assembly GCA_016193365.1 of Ignavibacteriales bacterium. Classification (GTDB taxonomy): domain Bacteria; phylum Bacteroidota; class Ignavibacteria; order UBA10030; family UBA10030; genus JACQPT01. The sequence continues at coordinate 37,051 of JACPSI010000073.1, read as the reverse complement.
ATGCCAGATTTCTGCAAAGAAATAATCAACGAAGGATTGCAGGATACGAGGTTGGTAAAAAAACTTGGCTGGGAACCTGAACGTTTGGTGGATTATACGGTCGCCAGTTTCATTTTTTTTGGATGTTTCCTTGGACTTGCGTTCGCACTGCGAAGCCTTATAGCGGCTTTCTATCCGCGGTATGTCTTACTGTCGGAATTTGGCCTATCGTTAGGGCTGATAACCCTCCCAATTTTTTTTCGATACTATAATCAAATCTACGATCCTGCAACCCTGCTTCTTTTCGCTATGGGCATCCTTTTGTTAACGCGAAAATCTCTGCACTGGTACTATCTATGTTTCGTGCTGGCTTCAATAAACAAGGAAACATCAGTCTTGTTGATCCTTCTCTTCTATGTAGCCTTCAGAGGCAAGATGCCTTTCTCAAGGTTCGTATCGCAAATTACTTTTCAAGTCATCCTTTACATCATTATAAGGGGAGCTATTTCCTACGCTTTTGAGGATAATGAAGGCAGTTTCGCGCAATTCCACCTTGGATACAATTTCTATGTGTTGACACAATCAACACGACTTTTTTATGTCATCACGGTATACGGCATGTTTGCGCTGCTCATTCTTCGGCGTTGGAACGAAAAGCCAGCCTTCCTTCGCTCAGGTTTGATAGTCACGCTGACTCCGTTGATTGCACTGGTCTTTGTTTTTGGAAACCTCGACGAGCCTCGGGTGTACTATGAAGCGTTTCCATTTGTCTTTCTGCTCTCCATTCCCAGTGTAATGGATGTTTTCGATGTTGACCTTTATGGGAATCAATGAAATACAAACGAGCAGAGAATTAGACGCTTTCCTTAATTCTTGACTCTCTGCGACGTTCTTCTTATATTTTCACGGCTTTTTCCTACATAAAGAGCGGTTTTTGTCTCAAAAGGGGGATTTTGTGAGCGGTTTGCGCATAAACATCTCGAAACTCTCTGAGGGTGTTCATAGCCGCTCGCTGGAAATTGAGCCCGCAGATCTCGGCCTTGATGAGCGATTTACCGAGGCCGTCAAGGTTCTGGCCACACTTGAGAAAAGCACTAAACAGCTGTATCTCACCGTCGAGCTTTCAACCGGGGGAACGTTCATGTGCGACAGATGTTTGGATGAGTGTCGTCGTGATGTGCGGTCGAAGTACTCAATGGTGTACATGTTTGGCTCGGAGAGTACGCTGAAGCCAGAGAATCAGGAAATTGCCTTCATACACCCGGACACGAGTTTTATCGAGATCGACGAGGACGTCCGCCAGTACGCAGTCCTTGCGGTACCGCAAAAGATTCTTTGCAGGGAGGACTGCAAAGGACTTTGTCCCCAATGTGGCATCAATCGTAACTCTGCCATTTGTAGCCATGGAGAAAAAGACGAGATTGACCCACGCTGGCAGGGTCTTCAGAAGTTTCTGAAAAATTAGGTCAAACTTCCGGCAATTCAGCGTTCCCCGCATGTGGGCATGTGGAGCCCGCGCAGGTGAAAGAGAGTTATTCGCTAAAGTTGAGAAAGGTAACTTCGTATGCCCAATCCGAAACGACGACATTCAAAAACACGCGGACGCAAACGACGTACGCATTATAAGGCTTCTGTCCCGGCCCTCGTGGAATGTCCGAATTGCCACGAACAAAAATTACAGCATCGAGCCTGTCCGAACTGCGGCTTCTATAACGGCCGCTCGATCATCATCCCGAAAGAATCCTGATCTCCCGGCTGCACCTGCACGCGTGGGTTGTCCTCTGGAATGGAATCTGAGCCAAAACTGAGAATCGTTGTCGACGCGATGGGAGGAGACTTTGCTCCGGCTCATGAAATCAGCGGAACACTCCAGGCTCTCCAGGAAACGAATGGCGGTTTTGAGGCTATTCTTGTTGGAAAGGAAGAGGAGATTCGGGAACATCTCAGGAAACAAGGCGTGGGCGGCCAATCGTATTCAGTTGTGAATGCGTCGGAAGTCATCACGATGGAGGATTCTCCAACGGCGGCGCTGAAACAAAAGAAGGATTCGTCTCTCGCTGTGGGAATGAGGCTTCACCAGGAAGGCAAGGCAGATGCGTTTGTCAGCGCCGGGAACACAGGTGCCGTGTTGTCTGCCTCCACGCTGATCCTTGGCCGAGTGAAAGGCGTTGGAAGGCCTACAATCGGAGCTTTTTTCCCGTCCGAACAGGGTGTTTTTCTTCTCCTCGACGCAGGGACGAACGTTGACTGCAGAGCCCAGCATCTCTACGAGTTTGCCGTCATGGGTAGCGTGTATGTCAAAGAAATTATGAAGTACGAGCATCCGACTGTCGCCCTGTTGAATGTCGGGGAGGAGAAAAAGAAAGGAACGGAAATCGTGCAGGAAACATACCGCATGCTTGAAACAAGCGCGCTGAACTTCATTGGGAATGTCGAGGGTCGGGATCTGTTGGCCGGTAAAGCAAATGTCGTAGTCTGCGACGGCTTTGTTGGCAATGTTCTTCTGAAATTCGGCGAGAGCGTGCCGTCGTTCCTGAAAAGTCGGCTTAAACGATACGCGAAAACGGGATTCTTGAGAAGGCTCCTCGTAGGGCTCATGCGAAATCCCTTGCGTGCATCGCTGAAAGATATGGATTACGAGGAATACGGCGGCGTACCGGTGCTGGGCGTGAACGGCGTTTCGATCATCGGCCATGGAAGCTCTTCACCCAAAGCCATAAAAAACATGATCCTCAAGGCTCTAGAAGTGGCAAAAAGTCGAATCAACAGGAAAATTGAGGAGGCACTTGCTCAATCACCGCCCGTTCCTTCTCCCGGACAAGTCATAGCGACAGCTCAATAAGCATGACAACACGAAGAGCCACGATTACCGCCATCGGCCATTACGTTCCGGACAAAGTCCTCTCGAACAAGGACCTGGAAAAAATGGTTGATACAAACGATGAATGGATTCGTTCGCGGACTGGAATCAATGAGCGGCGAATCCTTGAACAGGGTGCGACGTCGGACCTGGCTGTCAAAGCGATTGAGAAGGCCCTCGGCTACCGTGGGATCGATGCAACAGAGATCGAAGTCATCATCGTGGCCACTGTAACACCCGATATGTTTTTTCCCGCAACCGCGTGCATTGTTCAGGACAAGATCGGTGCCACCAATGCGTGGGGCTTTGACTTGTCTGCCGCATGCTCGGGGTTTCTTTATGCCCTCACGACAGGGGCCAAACTTGTGGAAAGCGGCACATACTCGAAAGTGCTGGTCGTCGGCGCCGACAAAATGAGCAGCATTCTCGACTATAAAGACAGAAACACGTGCATTCTCTTTGGCGACGGAGCTGGCGCTGTACTTCTTGAGCCAAGTGAAGATCCAGCTTATGGCATTCTCGATAGTCGCCTCTACACAGACGGATCAGGAGGGGCTTACCTGTACATGAAAGGCGGCGGAAGTCTGCATCCCGCCACCCATGAAACTGTCGACAAACGCATGCATTACATTTATCAAGATGGTAAAGCGGTTTTCAAAGTTGCAGTGATAGGAATGGCAGAAGTAGCCGCTGAAGTCATGCACCGCAATAACCTCAAAGGAGACGACGTTTCATGGCTTGTACCTCATCAGGCGAATCTGCGGATCATTGATGCAACTGCGGACAGGATGGGGCTGAGTCGCGACAAGGTCATGATTAACATCGACAAGTACGGCAACACCACTGCAGCCACGATTCCGTTATGTCTTTCAGAATGGTGGCAGTGCGGGAAATTGAAACGTGGTCAGAATGTTGTTCTCGCGGCGTTTGGCGCCGGTTACACCTGGGGAGCCTCGTTGGTGAAGTGGTCACTGGCAAATCCCGCAAAAAGTTAGACCAGGGGAATGGTCGCGTTCGTTTTTCCCGGTCAGGGGTCGCAGTATGTTGGGATGGGAAAGGATTTGTATGAGGGCAACGATGAAGCGCGATCACTCTTTGAACATGCTGACAGGATTCTTGGATTCCCGCTGAGCACGATCTGCTTTGATGGGCCGGACGATGAGCTCAAGCAAACGAAAAACACGCAACCGGCGATTTTTCTTCATAGCGTCGTTCTGACAAGAATTTTTCTCGGGTTGAAGGCAGGGATGGCGGCGGGACATTCTCTCGGAGAATACTCGGCTCTTGTCTTTGCCGGAGCGCTCAGCTTCGAGGATGGGTTAAAGCTTGTTCGCCTTCGCGGCGAGTTGATGCAGCGGGCTGGAGTCGAGCAGCCGGGGACGATGGCTGCCGTTGTTGGCCTTGATGCAAAAGTTGTCGGCGAAATTTGCTGTAAAGCGTGGGAGTCCGGTGTGGTTCAGGCTGCAAACCTCAATTCCCCCGGGCAGGTTGTTATCTCGGGGTCTGTCGAAGGTGTTCGCAAGGCAATGGAAATGGCAAAAGAGCGGGGAGCAAAGCTCGTGAAAGAATTGCAGGTCAGTGGGGCGTTTCACTCTCCGCTGATGGAATCTGCAAAAACAGGTCTGAAAGCCGCGCTTGACGCTACCGAGATTCACGATGCAAGCATTCCGGTCTACGCCAACGTTACGGCACAGCCTGTTCAGAAAGCGGAGGAGATACGGGAATTGCTTTTTCAACAGCTGACAAGCCCTGTGCGATGGGAGGAGAGCGTTGCGAACATGGCGCGTGACGGTGCAACAGCGTTTGTTGAAGTCGGACCCGGGAAAGTGTTGCAAGGATTGGTCAAGCGAATTGATGCATCAGTCGAGATCAAGGGAATCGACAAGATCGCAGGCGTTTCCGCATAATGGACCTCCTCAAAGATAGAGTTGCACTCGTGACAGGCGGTTCCCGCGGAATAGGCCGGGCCATTGTTCTTGCACTCGCCGATGAAGGCGCCGACGTTGTCTTCACCTACAAGAGCGCGGCCGATGCTGCAAGGGCAGTTGTCGTACAGGTTGAAGAAAAAAATCGTCGCTCGGTTGCCTATCAGTCAGATGCGAAAGATGCCAGCTCCGCCACACAGGTTATTGACGCTGTCGTGAAGGATTTTCAACGGATTGATATTTTGGTGAACAATGCCGGTATTACCCGTGATACTCTCATCATGAGGATGTCGGAGCAGGATTGGGACGAGGTCCTTGACAACAACCTTAAAAGTGCCTTCAATTTCTCAAAGGCCGTGTGTCGTCCGATGATGAGCCAGCGAAGCGGAAAGATCATTAATATTAGCTCTATTTCCGGGATGGTTGGCAACCCCGGACAGGCAAATTATTCGGCAGCAAAGGCGGGTATGCTAGGCCTGACAAAAACGCTTGCGAAAGAGCTTGCTTCTCGCAATATTCAAGTGAATGCGGTCGCTCCGGGCTTTGTGGACACGGACATGACCGAAAAACTGACACCCCAACAGCGGGAACAGCTGCTCACGATGATCCCGATGAAGCGCACGGCAAAACCGGAAGAAATCGCCGGCGTGGTTGTTTTTCTTGCGTCATCAGCCGCCAGCTATATGACAGGACAGGTCCTGTGTGTGGACGGCGGTATCGTCATGTAGAATACTCACGCAACCATTTCACCCATCACAAAGGAGAATCAACAATGGCAGACGTTGCCGCAAAAGTGAAAGAAATTATTGTTTCGAAACTCGGCGTTGACGAGGGTCAAATAACCTCGGAGGCGTCCTTTACCAACGACCTTGGTGCGGACTCGCTGGACACGGTTGAACTTGTCATGGAGTTTGAGAAGGCGTTTAATATTCAGATTCCTGACGAAGATGCGGAGAAAATCTCGACCGTGGGAGATGCCGTCAACTACCTGAAATCAAAAGTCTCCTGAGCATTCTGAAAGCATCGCATGGGTTTTAACGGACAATCTCGACGTGTGGTCGTCACGGGGATGGGTGTCGTAGCCCCCGTGGGGCTTTCCCTGGATGAGTTCTGGGGAAATCTCCTCGCCGGCAAAAGCGGGGCAGCTCCGATTACGTACTTCGACGCCTCGGGGTATGATACAAAGTTCGCATGCGAGCTCAAAGGCTTCGATCCGCTGAGGTTTATGGACCGCAAGCTGGCCCAGCGATGCGACCCTTTCACACAATACGCGCTGGCGGCGGCGGAGATGTCGCTTCTGGATGCGGGACTGACTGCGGACAAGATGGACAAAGAACGCGTCGGCGTTATCGTGGGCTCCGGAATCGGAGGCATGGCGACATACCACAAGCAACAGGAATCCTTGTGGAGTGAAAAGGGTCCCCATCGCATCAGTCCGTTTTTTATTCCGATGATGATTGCGGATATGGCTGCCGGGCGGATTTCCATGCGCTACGGTTTGAAAGGCCCGAATTACGCGACAACATCGGCGTGTGCGACGTCGTCGCATTCCATAGGGGATTCATTTATTCTCATTCAACGGGGTGACGCTGATGTCATGGTCACCGGCGGTTCTGAGGCGGGGATTTGTCCGATGGGCATTGGAGGCTTTAACGCAATGAAAGCGCTCTCAACGCGGAATGACTATCCGGAAAAAGCAAGCAGGCCGTTTGACGCAGGACGTGACGGGTTTGTCATGGGTGAAGGCGCGGGAATTCTCATTCTCGAGTCCTTGGACCATGCGGTCAAACGCGGTGCAAAAATTTACGCGGAGGTCAGCGGCATCGGCTTTACCGCCGACGCGCACCATATCACCGAGCCCGCTCCAGGCGGCGAAGGGGCGGTGCGCGCTATGCGAACAGCTATGAAAGACGCCGGCATAACGGCCCCCGAAGTCGATTATATCAACACGCACGGTACGTCAACACCAGTCGGGGATAAAAGTGAGACCGCTGCCATCAAAACGGTGTTCGGCGAACGAGCATACAAACTCGCAGTCAATTCCACGAAATCCATGATAGGCCACCTTCTCGGTGCGGCCGGCGCCGTGGAAGCCGTCGTGACGATTCTGTCCATTTTTCATAATAAAGTCCATCCCACAATTAACTATGAAACGCCGGATCCGGAGTGCGACCTGAACTACGTTCCCAACAAGGCGCAGGACTGGAATGTCAATGTGGCCATCAGCAACACGTTTGGATTTGGCGGACACAACGCCTCAATCCTCTTTAAAAAATACCGACAGTAGATCGTCAGGATGCGGAACGTTCTTCCGCCCGGTGTCGTGAAGCATTCATTTCTTCGATTGTTCCATTCATTACGTTCGCGTCCACGCGGAAAACGCTGGGCACGAGAACTCAACCGGGAATCTTTTAACCTGAGGCTTTTTCAGGATACGATCGGTTATCAGCCTGCCAACTGGAAATTCTTTTTCGAATCGCTCCTCCACCGCTCCTACCTTCAGTTTGTCGGAGAACAGTGGAATTCCAACGAAAGGCTTGAATTCCTGGGGGACGCCGTGCTGAATTTCATCGTTGCCGATTACCTTCATTCCGCTCATCCCGGCATGGAGGAAGGCGAGTTGACAAAGTATCGCTCAAGGCTTGTCAATCGCAAGATCCTTGCCCAGCGTGCGAAGGAATTCCATATCTCGGATTTTTTGTTCCTCAGTTCCAGCGCCGCCCAGTCTATTGACAGCGGCTCCGAGTCGATCCTTGCAGACGCATTTGAAGCCATCATCGGGGCGTTGTACCTGGATGGCGGCATGAAGGCTGCACGCGGCTTTGTCGACCGGACGATTCTCTCCAAAGAACACGTCCTCTTAGGGGCCTGGGCCGATGATAACTACAAGAGCACTCTTCTTGAGTATGCGCAGGGCCGGGCACTCGGGATCCCGCGGTATGCCGTCGTCCGCGAAGAAGGGCCTGAACACGACCGAAGGTTTACCGTGGAAGTCTTCGTGGGGACTCAAAGTTACGGCGTGGGAAGCGGGAGGAGCAAGAAAGATGCCGAACAGGCTGCCGCCGCCGTCGCAATTTCAAAGATCAGCAAAGAACCTGTCCCTGATCCTCAGGCATAGCCACGATGCCGTTCGACGATGACGCAACACTCAGGAAAATCCTGAAGGAGGCAAAAACGATAGCGGTTGTCGGAGCTTCGGAAAAACCGTGGCGCGACAGCAAGAACATTGCTGAATTCTTGATTCGTGAAGGGTACGACGTTATCCCCGTAAACCCGAAATACGAAACCGTCCTGGGCCGCACATGCTACCCGGACCTGCAATCGGTGCCGCAGCGGGTCGATATCGTGGATGTTTTTCGCAACCCGGAGCATCTCGACGAAATTGTGAAAGGGGCAATAGAGACAAAAGCGAAGACAATGTGGCTGCAACTGGGCGTCGTGAACGAGGAAGCGGCATGGAAAGCGGAAGAGGCAGGAATACAAGTTGTCATGGACAGATGTATCCTTGTGGATCATCGAAGGCTGATGTGAGGAAATTGGTTTCGAAGTCATCGAAGCCCCTTCCATCGGAAGGGGTTTTTCATTCAAGGATTTCTCAATGATGTTTTTTCGCTTCTTGATTGCGTGCATGCTTGTGGCGGCAACGGCATCTCAACTGTTTGCCCGTCCGGCGCTGGATTCTATCTTCGTCGTGAAAGAAATCATCGTCGAAGGAAATGAAACGACGAAAGATCACGTGATCCTGAGGGAAATGTCGTTGAAAGTCGGGGATCGGATCACCCCAGAGGCGCTTGAACGCGATAGAGACCGTATTTACAGCCTCCAGCTCTTCAACAAGGTCGAGATCGAAAGGGTCGAACACAGCGACAGCGCAACGCTTCTCGTCAGAGTCCATGAACGCTGGTATCTCTTTCCCTATCCCGTTCTCGGCATTCGCTACCGTGATTTTAGTAAGATATATTATGGCGCCGGCGTTGTGCATCAGAACTTTCGTGGAAGAAACGAAAAATTGTTCCTTTCTTTTGCGCTTGGTTACGACCGCTGGATTTCCCTGGCGTATCAGAATCCGAGGGTGACCGACGACGACGACATTTTCTTCCGTGGTAGTATCTCCTACCAGAAAGTTCATAACCTGAGCGTGAACAGCGGTGAGTATGAACAAACGAACTTCGGCTCTGGCTTAAACCTGGGAAAGAGATACGGGCTGTTTCAAACATTGTATGGGTTTTTGAATTACGACGTTTGGATTGTCTCAGACCCTCAGGTTGGGCGGACGGCGTCGCAGACTGGGAGGGACGCATTCTTTTCTCTCGGTGTCAGGTACAGCTACGATTCGCGCAACATTCGAGAATATCCGACGGAGGGCAGCATTGTTTCTTTTGGCGCTACCAAAGCGGGGTTCGGTGAGTCTGAAGTGAACCTGATGACGTATGCGTACGATGCGCGTGCATACGCTCTCCTGAGCGAGGAATGGTCGTTGGGCGTTCGTTCCTACGGCGTAAAGATAGGAGGAGGAGCGACGCCGCCGTATCGTCGGGTGTTCCTCGGATATGACGAGAGGATCCGCGGCTACTTCAAAGACGTGCAAGAAGGCGAGAACATCTTTGGAGGTAATGTGGAAATTCGCTTTCCCATTTTCAGCCCGAGATATCTTCAGGTACCGATTCCTATCCCTCAATTCAGCATTTTGAGGTATGGACTTTCCGCAGGAATTTTTGCCGATGCAGGGAAAATCTGGTATCGGGGTGAAGCATTTTCTTCCAAACCATGGCTGGCCGGCATCGGGGCGGGTTTGCACTTTATGCTGCCTTATAGCATGGTTGTGCGGACAGAATACGCCTGGAACGACCGCGGACGGGGACAATTCATCCTTGATGTCGGAGCGTCATTTTAACATGGACTATTTCTTTGTGCAGCCAAAAGATGTTCACGGGAAGACGTTGATCCTCCGGGATGAGGAATACAAACATCTCTCGCGTGTTTTGAGGAAGAAGATAGGCGACCACATTCTCGTGACGGACGGGGACGACAATATGTTCGAGGCGGTGGTCAGTTCGTTTGACCACTCTCTAGCGGAATGTGAAATTTTCAATACGAAACTCCGCGTGAACGAGCCCAAAACCGATGTGACGCTGGCCGTGTCGCTTCTGAGAAATCCGGCGCGTTTGGATTTCCTTGTTGAGAAAGCAACCGAGCTTGGTGTCCGCGCTATTATACCGCTTCTGTGTGAACGAACCATTCCGAAACACGAAAAACACGCCCGTTTGGAGAAAATCGCCCTTGCAGCAATGAAGCAATGCGGGCGGTCCTACCTTCCGAAAATTTTTGCGCTTTCGCGCTTCTCCATGCTTGTCAATCACTCCCGGGATTATTCTTTGCGGCTCATTCCGCATGAAAAAACTGAACAGTCGCAATTCATCGGCTCGGTTCTGCAGCACCACAAAAAACCTCAGTCTGTTTTGGTGGTGATAGGTCCGGAAGGAGGATTTTCGGATGAAGAATTGGCCCAGGCAGCCGACTGCAGGTTTGTCCCGATTTCGTTGGGGCCTCGAAGGCTGAGGTCTGAGACAGCCGCGATTTCGGCTCTCAGCTGGGTTGTGGGAGGATGGTGACTAGAGCTTCGATTCAACCACCGAGATAATGTCCCTGGCGTGAATCGCGACGGATTTCCGGATTTCTTCCGCTTGTGCCAAGGTCTGCGATGAAAAGGATTTATCTTCGATGGAGTTCAGATTTATGCGGACGTTGTAAAACGCTCCCTCGCATGCCGATTGAATCATCAGGGCTGCCACTCCGGCGTCCGATACCGAGTTCAAATTTCCCTGCAGAGCAGCTCTGGCAGCCGATTCCAATGCCTCCGAACATGTTCGCATAAGCTTGAGCGGCACTCGTGTTGCTGTTTTTGTTGCACCCTGAATCGCCTCATTCCGCCTGGTTTTCTGCACTTCCGATTCTTTCGGCAAAGCAAAAGCAGAAATGACGTCGTTGAAAGCCTGAGTATCCTCGTCAATGAGGGCGGTGCAGCGCAATCTAAGTTCTTCAGACTTAATCAGCGTTTCTTCCATTTCCTTCTGCACTTCGGCGTATTTCTTTTTTCCGATTGTCAGTCGGCAGACCATGGATGTGAGCGCTGAACCAAGCGCAGCTGTCAGAGCAGAAACGCTGCCGCCGCCGGGCGCCGGTGAGCTCGAGGTGGTTTCGTCAAGAAACTGCTGAACGGTTTTTGATGTAAGCATGAAAACTCCTGTTATTCTCTTTTGTTCGCGTCGCGTTTAGAGCATATATTCAATAATCTTTTTGCCGGGGTCAAATGTTTCAAGCTGACTCAAGCCCAAATGATGAATCGCAAGTTCCACCAACCGGCGTTCTGATATTTTCTCGTGAGCTTCCCGTGGTGCGTAGAACTCTCCAGCGAGTAACATCGCCTGAAGGGGAACAAGGCCGACGATCTCGCTTCCGGTTGCATCAGAGCCAAGGGTCTTCGCCTGTTTTTTCACTTCCTCAAACGCTTCATGCATGTTCGTCGTTTCAAAATCGACGACGTTGATGGAAACCTGTGCAATGTTGAATCGCTCGAGGAGGACGCCCATCGCTTTCACTGCTTTCAACGTTCCAGGGATTCTTACTGACTCCCCCTTTTCATTTTTCACGACTTTCCCGGCAGCGTCTTTTTTCGGCCGTCCGCTCTCTCGGATGCGGGCCGCGATTTCGTTGGCCACGGCCTGATCGGGCGTGTTCAGGTTGACGTTATACGCAATCAGAAACTTTCTTGCTCCGGTCACTGTCGCTCCCGATGCTGCGTTGAATTCTGCGGGGCCGTAATCAGGTTTCCAGAGAGGGTCAAGGATTTTCTGAGCCAAACCCTCGTACTCACCCTTGCGAATATCAGCGAGATTTTTTCGCTGGGGAGATTTTGCAGCAAATTCATAGAGGTAGACAGGGATTCTTAATTCTTCCGCCACACGTTTGGCGAAGTCGTTTGCAAGCCAGACACAATCCTGCATGGTAACGCCCGAGATGGGAATAAACGGCACGACATCCGTTGCGCCTAATCGGGGATGTTCTCCTTTGTGATTTCTCATGTCGATCAACTCTGAGGCTGTTTTCGCTGCCTGGAAGGCCGCCTCAACAACAGACGGAGGATCCCCCACAAACGTCACGACAGTCCTGTTGTAATCCTTGTCGGGTTCAACATTCAAAAGTTTAACGCCCGAAACCCTGCGTACGCTCTCACTGATGGCATCGATGACTTCCTTGTTGCGTCCTTCGCTAAAATTCGGCACGCATTCGACAATCTTCTTCATCGCCGATTACTTCGCTCTTCAGCTTTTGGGACAATAATGGCGCCCTGACGGAAGTTCCCAAGGATTTCTGCTTTCCTGTTCAAGAAATGTCTTCCCACAAGCGCACCCGTTATGGCATCGAGCTCATCTCCATTCATTTTCTTGTCGAGGCCTTTCAGCCCGAGTCTTTCAAGCCCTTTGCGCAGTTTGTTGAGCCCATCCTGCTTTCGTGCAATCTTCCAAACGTCTTGCGCCGCGCCAGGGTACATTTCAATAACCCTCACGTTGCGACGCGCGAGTTTCTTCTTCAGTGAGATGCCTCGCGTTGTCAACGTTCGCATTGGGCCGAGTGTAATGGGGAAAAACCTGATGCCGCGGGCAAGCAGCTCGCGGTCGCAAGGACGGAAATGTTCCCCGTTCCTGTCTTCGATCGTTTTTCGCCCCGGGGGGAGGTTGAGTGGTGCGTCAATGGCCACAAGCTTCGGCTTGTGTTTCTTCCCAAACTCAAGAATTTCCTTGTCGGAGAATACTGTTTGCCATTCTCGAACACGGTTTCCCTCAAGGACACAGATTCCCGTATTCCGTTTGGGACTTCCGGCGAGGTCAATACCGACGACTCTAGGAGAACTCAAGGATGGTCCCTTTTTTTATGACCTTTGAGATGAGGTTCACTCCAAAATGGTAAGCCAAAAACCTGTAATCCGGGATTTCGCATAAGACAATGTCGGCTTCTTTACCGGCCTCGATGCTGCCGATTTTCTGCGAAAGTTTCAGCGCTGCGGCAGCGTTGAGTGTGACGGCCGTGATGGCTTCTTCCGGTGTCATCCTCATCTGCGTGCATGCGAGTGTCATCATCAGCGGCATGGAGAAGGACATGCAGGAACCGGGGTTGAAATCTGAAGCTATGGCGACGGGGACGCCCACGTCGATAAGCGATCGTGCGTCTGCGTACTTATGACTGAGGAAAAACGAGACTCCGGGAAGAACGACCGCAATCGTGCCCGACTTTTGCAGTTTTGTTATCTCTTCACTCGTTATTTGTTCAAGATGGTCTGCTGAAACAACACTTAATTCGGCTGCGAGACTTGAGGCTCCGATGTTCTCAAGTTCGTCGGCGTGGATTTTTGATTCCATTCCCAGAGATTGTGCTTTCTTCAGTATTGTCCTCGCCTGGTCGACGGTGAAATATCCTTTGTCGCAAAAAACATCACAGAACTTCGCAAGGTTCTTTTTTGCCGTATAAGGTAGCATTCTCTCGCATATTGCACTCACATAATCATCGTGTCGGCCGGCATACTCCGGTGGAAAAGCATGGGCGGCAAGAAATGTGGGCACAATTGTCATCGGATGTTCTGACTCAAGTTCTTTCGTTGCCTCAAGCAACTTGACTTCATTGTCCTCATCGAGTCCGTAGCCGGATTTCACCTCAGCGGTTGTTGTTCCATGTTTCATCATTGCATCGAGACGCTTTGCGGCGAGCTTTTTAAGTTCTTTCTTTGTCGCGGCGCGCGTTGCTTTGACTGTACTCATAATGCCCCCTCCGGCTTCGGCGATTTGCTGATAGGTCATTCCTTGAGACCGCATGGCAAACTCGTGTTCCCGGCTTCCGGCAAAAACAAGGTGGGTATGTGCATCGACGAATCCAGGTAAAGCGACATAATCTCTGGCGTCAATGACATCTGCGTCTTTCTTCATCTTGTCAGGAAACTCCTTCGATGGTCCAACCCATCGAATAATTCCGTCCTCAATAAAGACAGACGCGTTCTCAGTAACACCTATGTTGCGCATGTCTTTGCCGGCTTTCATCAGGTTACCGTCGGCGCTTACCGTAACAAGCTGCTTGATATTTTTCAGGAGGAGCTGCAAGGAAGAAGTAATGAAAGAAGAGCGATGAAAAGAAACGAAGATAATGCTGAAGAATCAAGGATGACGGTTGGTAGATTCCTTTTTTCCTTTTTGAGGCTTGCTTCGTTGGAAACCGACACAAGAGAGGACAGGGAGTGTTGGATATTTATCAAATCGAGTATCAGTTTCGGATAGTATGCAAAGATAGAATTCACTACCTCGCGCGTTCTTGACAATACGTGAATACGCGCATGTTTCACATAAACCAATCTTCGGATTGAGTTCTTCAGTAGCTGCGTTTTGCATTGGAGCTATGAGGAAATGCGTTTTTGAAGGTGCTTGAGATGGTGAGGAAGCAGAGCACCGAAAATGGCCTGATGGATCGGCGTGGGTACGCCAGTGTCTTTTCCGAGTCTCACGACTGTACCGTTCAGAGCTTCGACCTCCATCGGTTTTTCGTTAACGAGGTCGTAATACATCGAAGAACGAGTGTTCGGGTCGAAGCGCCGGATTCCTTCGATGACTTTCACGGGATCAAGCGGCTGTATCTGGACGCCCTTCGCCCGTCCAACGCCTTCAACTTCTTTCATCGCTGCAAAAACGGTATTTATCGTTTCCGTCGATGCAAGGATTTCACCCTGGGTAAGTCTGGAAAGTGCGGTCATGGAGCCCATCGATGTGATGAAAGTGAACTTCCGCCAGAGCTCCTGAAGGATATTCGGGTTGAGGGATGCATTGATCTTCGCCTTTGCAAAGACTTGCAGGATTTCCTCCGCCCGGTTGTCGGCCGTTCCGTTCATCGGTCCAAACACAATTCGCTGGAGCCCGCCAGTCTCGGTTATTTCTCCTGGGGCAGAGATCCGGGCAGAAATATATGCCGCTCCTCCAAACACTAACCCCTTCTTTATTGAACGCTGGATTTTCTCTTCGTTGTCAATTCCGTTTTGAAGGCACATGATCACGGAATTTTCATTGAGAATCGGATTGAGCTGAGCTGCAGCTTTTTCGGTATCAAAGGATTTTACGCAAAAAAGGACAACATCCACAGAGCCAGCATCTGCAGGGTCTTCGGACATTTTGCCAGGTGGAACGGTGAAATTGCTGTGTGTAGTGTGCAACTTCAGGCCTGCAGCCTTCATAGCTTCAAGGTGCTTGCCGCGGGCAATAAACCAGACATCTTCACCGGCGCGAGCTAACTCAGCTCCGAAATATCCGCCGACGCCGCCGGCACCGAAAATGAGGAATTTCACGATTGCTCACTTTTGAATGCTGTGAAGATTATTGCCGTTCACATCAAAAAAGTCGAAAAATGAAACTTGAAGCATTCTTTGACCATAATTTGTGTAGACCTCGATTCTTTGGTCTCCGTTTAACAGAGCTTGTTTCGTTAAACTGTCCGCAGGAGGGTTGTTATGTCCCATCGTTATATGGTTACTCTTTTCAGGTGGAATGATCCAGCCTCGGTTGCTGTGAGAAAAAGCATAAAGTTGAAGTTTCGTCAAGCCATTATACACGTTGACTGAATCGATTTCAACTGTCTCCAATTTGAGATTGTTGTGGACAATGAATTCAATAGTGTGTGAGGAATAAGAGTATGAAAGAATTTCTTTGAAATCTCGTGTGGTCAATTCATGTTGAGCTTGAATCCTTGAACTGAGGAGCTCCAAACTGTACGGAGTCCACAAAACGAATCTAAAGAAAAAGTCGTTTAGGGTATCTCGATAGCTATAAGCGAGTATCAGAATCCCAAAACTCAAGAAAGTGGCAGAGAAAGGCTTTTGAAATCTAGGAGGGAGAACACTTAACAGCAATGCCAGAAAACTGGACGGCACTGGTTCATTTCTGTTGTCACCTTTACGTCGGGATTTTGTTTTCAATGTGATGTTTTGTTAGTTGTCATTTCATCATTGGAATCCTCACGTCCCACTTTTTCGCATTCTGAACTGCACGATCATACCCGGCATCGACATGTCGGACTATTCCGGTTCCTGGATCGTACGTCAAGACACGCTGGAGCCGAGCCTCAGCCTCTTTCGTTCCATCACACACAATCACCTGTCCCGCATGAATGGCGAGCCCGATTCCCACACCGCCGCCGTGATGAACACTCACCCAACTCGCCCCCCCGACGGCATTCAATAGCGCATTCAAGATTGGCCAATCGGCAATCGCGTCGCTCCCATCCCGCATTTTCTCGGTTTCGCGATTCGGAGACGCGACACTGCCACAATCAAGGTGGTCTCTGCCGATGACCAAAGGGGCTTTCACTTCGCCGTTTGCCACTAGGTCATTAAAGATCTTTCCCATTTGTGCGCGTTCGCCGTAACCGAGCCAACAAATTCTGGCAGGGAGGCCCTGGAAGGCGACTTCTTTTTGGGCTTTTTCGATCCATGTACAGAGTTGTTTGTTTTCAGGAAACGTTTCCATCACTGCTCTGTCAGTTCGCAAGATGTCTTCCGGATCGCCCGAGAGCGCAGCCCAGCGAAACGGTCCTTTTCCATCACAGAACAACGGACGAATGTATTCAGGCACGAACCCGGGGATGTCGAAGGCATTCTTGAGGCCGCTGGATTGTGCCTCTCCGCGAATATTGTTTCCATAATCGAAGATGACCGAGCCCTTTTTGCGCAGTTTCAACAAACCCTGGACGTGTTCGACAATGCACGCCTTTGCCAATTGAATATATTTTTTTGGATTTTTCTTACGAAGATCGAGGGCTCTGGAGTAGGGTATTCCAGCCGGCACATAGCCGTTGAGTGTATCGTGTGCTGAGGTCTGGTCGGTCACGACATCGGGAAGGAACTTTCCCGCTGCGATTCTAGGAATTATCGCAGCGGCATTGCCAAGCAATCCAACGGATAATGGAAGTTTCTTCTCTTTGGCAGCCCGGACTTGTGCAAGGGCATCGTCAAGGTCTTCTGTCATGGTGTCGAGATAGCTTGTTTGGAGCCTCCGCTGAATCCTTCCTCTATCAACCTCAACAACAAGGCAGGCTGCACCGTTCATTGTCGCAGCCAATGGTTGAGCTCCACCCATACCCCCCAGGCCGGCCGTGAGGAGGAATCTTCCAGCCAGGGAACCGCCAAAATGTTTCACGGCGCAGGAAGCGAAGGTTTCATATGTTCCCTGCAAAATTCCCTGTGTTCCGATGTAAATCCAACTACCCGCCGTCATTTGTCCGTACATCGTAAGTCCGAGCCCCTCAAGGCGTCTGAATTCGTCCCACGTTGCCCACTTTGGGACGAGCATTGCATTACTGATGAGGACTCGCGGCGCGTCCGTATAAGTTTTGAAAACGCCGACCGGCTTGCCCGATTGGACAAGCAATGTCTCGTCATTCTCCAGATTCTTTAGTGCTTGGACGATGGCATCAAAGCATTCCCAGTTGCGCGCAGCTTTTCCCGTGCCACCGTAGACAATCAGCTCCTGAGGTTTTTCGGCCACCTCCGGGTCAAGGTTGTTCATCAGCATACGCAACGCGGCTTCTTGCAGCCAACCTTTGCAGTTGAGTTTTGTACCTCGTGGTGCTCGGATGGTTCTAGGCTGATTCGGGGTTTTGTTTTTCATGTTTTGTTCAGGTCAGAGCGTCGTTTGTCTTTTTCGGTAATATGAAATTGTCTAGGATTTCGTATTTTGATATCAGAATTTGCTTTTGAAAGCAATCGCCGCGATTTCCACTTTAGCATTCCTCGGAAGATTTGAAACCTCGACTGTGGACCTCGCCGGGTAGTTGTTTTCCGCAAAGAATCCTCCGTAAATCAAATTCATTCTCGGAAAATCCTTGATATCTGTGAGAAATACGGAGCATTGGACAACATCGGTTGAGTCAAACCCTACCTCAGTCAGAAGCGACATGAGGTTTGTCATCGCCTGCCTGGTTTGTGACTCGATGTCGTTTCCTACAAGTTCGGCGGTTTCCTGGCTGATGCCAATCTGTCCAGAAACAAACAAGAAGTTTCCAACCTTGACGGCGGGGTTATATGGTCCGACAACCTGAGCATTCGTGATAAGACTCTTGGACGAAGCCCTCGCGATTTCTTCCTGCATCAATGTCCTCAGCTCATCGTCAGATTTAGCGCATCCGAGAAGTCCCCAAACGCACAGTAGCACAACCAGTCCTCTCATGTTGTGAGTCTCCATATTTGTGTTTTTCAGATTAAGAAGTTCTCGACAAACATCCATCACAGCTTATATCCTATCTTTCTCAAGAACTCCTTTCGGGTCGTTATATCCGATTCAGTTTCGATTCCTTTTGTTTTAACTCCGTCAATCACGCCCATAATGCCTCGCCCTTGTTCCGTCTCCGCGATGACGACTTCTACGGGATTGGCTGTCGCACAATAAATATTGCACACTTCAGGCAAACCTTTGATAGCATTGAGGATGTTCACCGGAAAACCATTTTCAAGAAACAGGATGAAACAATGTCCGCACGATAGTGCCTTCGCGTTTTTCTTTGCTACATCAATGAGGTTCGGATCGTTTCCCACCCATCGGACGAGTGCAGGTCCAGAGGATTCGCAAAATCCTAATCCGAATTTTATTTGAGGATTTGTCTGGACGACAGCTTCGTAAATGTCCTCGACGGTTTTTATAAAATGGGATTGTCCGAGAATGAAATTTGTTGCCTCAGGCTTGTCGATTCGCAAGATTGAGAGTTCCATGATTCCTCCGGGTTTTCGAAGAACAAGGACGCGAAGTTCACTTCACCTGTTCCATGTGTTCGGCAGTCACGAGCCATTTCAAAACACCTTGAGCTTCCCGAACGGGCGAACCGGCTTCGATGAGAGCAAGTGTGCCTTTCTTGAATTCGACTTTGAGATCGTTTGCAGTAGTCACGAGAAGTGAAGTCAGCTCTCCGAGGAGAGGCTCATGTCCAACCAGCAAAACCGATTCCACGGAGTCGGCATTGATTTGAGCAAGCAATTGCCGCACATCGTTTCCTGGAATGAGATATTCGCTGAGGCGGAAGTTCCGGATGTCAAGATGTCTTTGCACAGGAGCGGCCATCTCTCGGGCACGCTGCAACGGGCTGCACAGAATTGCGTTGATGGAGGTATGGGAGCGCTTAAGAAAATCGGCAACGGTCTCAGCCTGTTGCTGTCCCAGCTCAGTCAAAGGACGTTCTCTGTCATGTAAGGAAGGATTTTGAGCGGCGTCTCCGTGTCGGAGGAGATAAATCAACATTGCGCATCGAGAAGGTAATGCTCAGCGGGTCTGTCAGGCTAGTCTTTTGAAAGATTGTATTGCTGGATTTTTGTGTAAAGCGTCTTCAGGCTGATGCCGAGGATTTTTGAAGCAGTGTTCTTGTTCCAGTTCACTGTGTTCAAAACTCCTTCGATATGACTTTTTTCGATTTCTCTTATGGAAACAGCGGTTCCAATGGCCGGCCCCTTTGAAATTCCTCCCGATTGCTGATCCTGGAACGACCTGCTGCCCAATGGTAGGGCAAGGTCCTCTACACGAATGGTGCCGTCCCTGCAAAGAATTGCCGCACGCTCAATCACATTCTCCAGCTCCCTGACGTTTCCGGGCCAGTCGTACTTCTCCAGCAATTCCAGCGCCTTCTGGTCGATCCGTTTTTGCTCCTTTGAACGAATTCGTTTTTTCAGAAAATGGTCGACGAGCAACGGAATATCCTCCTTGCGCTCTTTGAGTGAGGGAAGCTGCAGGGTTATCACGTTGATTCGGTATAACAGGTCTTCACGAAATCTTCCCAGGGAAACCTCGTCCCTAAGGTCTTTATTGGTGGCGGAGATGACTCGAACATCTGATTTCAGGTTTTTGTTGCCGCCCACGCGTCGAAATTCGCCGGTCTGGAGAAAACGGAGAAGCTTGGGCTGCACCGTGAGGGAGATTTCCCCCACTTCGTCGAGAAACAGCGTGCCGCCGTTTGCGATTTCGACAAGCCCCTGTCGCATTGCCACCGCGTCTGTGAAAGAGCCCTTTTCGTGCCCGAAGAGCTCGCTTTCAATGAGCGTTTCGGGGATCGAAGCACAATTGAGCGCAACGAATTGCTGGTCCTTGTGAAGGCTGTTCCGATGGAGAAGTCCGGAGACAAGTTCTTTTCCCGTGCCACTTGCGCCTTGAATAAGGATAGTTGAATCTGTCGGGGCGACTTTTGTTGCGACGTTGAGGACTTCAAGGAAGGATCGCGCATTGCCAACGATTTGCCCGCTGAGCGAATGTCGGGCAAGCTCAGATTTCAGGACTTTATTCTCAATGGCCAATTTTTTTCGTTCAAGCGCCCGCTCGATCACTGCGAGGAGCTCTGTTGCAGAGTAGGGTTTCGTCAGATAATGGTAGGCGCCAAGCCTCATGCAATCGACCGCGATACTGACATCATTCACGCCCGTGAGCATGATGACCTGCGTATCAACGTAATGTTCCTTGACGAATTTCAGCACTTCGAGCCCATCGACACGCGGCATCTTGACGTCGCAAAGCACGAGGTCAACCGACTTGATTTGAAGCTTGTTGATGGCTTCCACACCATCGGCTGCGGTGTCAATTATGTAGTCCTCCGACTCGAGGATCTTTTTCAGGAGATCGCGGAAGGATTCCTCATCGTCGACGGCGAGGATGGAAATGGAATTGTTGGACAAAACAGCTCCTCCGAAGGAGGTTAGCGGATTGGCAGGGCGAAGTAGAAGGTGGCGCCTTTGCCAGGTTCGGATTCAACCCAGATCTTGCCGTTGTGGGCTTCGACAATTCGCTGACAAATAACGAGGCCAAGACCGGTGGAACGTTTCTTGTCGTCCGATTTACTGGCCACAAGGTCACGATACCTATCGAAGATCAGCGGGAGTTGCTCTTTGGGAATACCGCTGCCGCTGTTGAAGACGGAAACCATAATGTATTCTGCGGGCGGCTGACCCTCTTCTGCAACCAGCGAAACCTTCCTTACCTGGACGACGATTGCTCCCTGTTCGGGTGTATACTTGATAGCGTTGCTGATGAAGTTTTGAAGGACTTGCGCGATCTTCTCGGAGTCAAATTCAATTGGCGGAAGGTCCGGTTCTGTATGGAAATCGAGCGTAATCTTCGTGGATTGTATTGGGACACGAAATTCCTGGGCAATTTTTGAAACGGTGTCTGCAACGTTGCCGATGCCTTTATTCAGACGAACGCGACCGCCTTCCAGCTTGGTCAGATCCATCATGTCGTTGAGGAGCAGGATGACTTTGTCGATGGAAGCTGTCATGTAGCCCAGAAGTTCCTTCTGGTGGTCGCCGACCGGGCCCGCCATTCCCTTGAGAAGATATCCGATACTCTGCTTCAAACCGGCGATAGGGTTGTGGAGATCGTAGAGCAGCCGCGAGGTATGTTCAGCTTGAAGCTTTCGGATTCGTTCTTCAGCATCACGTTTTCGAAGCAGCGAACGCAGCTGCGGAACGAGCTGATCCATGTCTATGGGCTTGGTAAGATATTCACGAGCGCCAAGCTTCATTGCCTCCACGGCCATGCTCACATCGCTCATTCCTGTTACCATGACGACTTCGGTGGCATTGGAGTTCTTCTTGATATACCGAAGGACTTCAAGCCCATTCGCCCCTGGCATTTTGATGTCGAGAATGGCGATGTCAAAATCCACGCCCTGGACCTTCTTGATGGCTTCCAGGCCGTCGGGTGCCTGATCGACGTCAAAACCCTCGTCGGAGAGCCAGGCAGTAATGGTCATGCGGAGAGGGTCTTCGTCGTCTGCAACGAGGACTTTGATTTTTTCGTCGGCCATAGGTTAGTGAGTGGGAACCATGGGAGTCGGGAAGAAGGCGAGGGTATGCCGCCCCAAATGTTCGCAAAGATGATAACGAGAATCGGCTGAAAAGTCAATCGCATTGTGACGTAATGTCACATGGTTCTTTTATTGAATTTCATGCAACCCTCTGCTACATTGGGAGACGACGTCTCACATTTCCCCCGAATGATCCCTTGATGAACACCATCATCCTTGACGGGAATTCACTCACCGTAGCCGATCTCTCGCACATCGCTTATGACAGCGTATCCGTGACGCTTTCAAAGGAAGCAGCGGGAAGGGTCAATGCCGCGCGTCGCCAGGTCGAACAATGGATAAAAAACGGTGAGACCATCTACGGCGTAACAACGGGCTTCGGAGAGTTCAGTACCGTTCTGATCGACCGTCAAAATCTTGAGGAACTTCAACACAACCTCATTCTCTCGCACGCGGCGGGGGCGGGAGATTCTCTGCCCGTTGAAGTTGTGAAAGCAATGATGGCCCTGAGGGTCAACGCTCTTGCGAAAGGCCACTCCGGGATCAGGCTGGAAACGCTCGAGCTTCTGCTGAAGATGTTAAATAAAAGCATCATTCCTATTATACCATCGCAAGGCTCCGTTGGGGCAAGCGGAGACCTCGTTCAACTGGCTCATCTCGTCCTGTCGATGATGGGAAAAGGAAAGGTATGGGGGAACGGAAAAAACCGGAGAGACGGTTCTGAACAAAGAAAATTTCTACCTTCCGAAGTTGCCCTGCGGAAAGCGAATCTTAAACCCGTGCGCCTCTCGGCCAAAGAAGGACTCGCGCTCATCAACGGCACGCAAATGATGACGGCCTACGCGGCATTGGCTGCTGAACAGGCTGCGGAATTGTGCAAAATCGCGGATATTGCCGGAAGCATGAGTGTCGAGGCACTGCGTGGGAGCGACACGCCGTTTGACGATCGTATCCAGAGGCTTCGTCCGTATAAAGGCCAGAGCGCCTCAGCAAAGAACCTCCGAAGGTTGATGCACAAAAGCGAGATTCGTGAATCCCATAGATACGGTGATCCAAGAGTGCAGGATGCTTATTCTCTTCGTTGCATACCTCAAGTGCATGGAGCATCACGGGATGCAGTTGAATATGTTTACGATAAAGTCGCCATTGAAATAAACTCTGCAAACGATAATCCGTTGATCTTCCCGGACCAGGGTATGCATCTCGAAGGAGGGAATTTTCACGGCCAGCCGATGGCGCTGGCTATGGATTTTCTGGCCATTGCAATGTCTGAATTGGCCAATATCTCGGAACGGCGCATAGAAAGGCTCGTCAACGGGTTGCTCAGCGGCTTGCCGAAATTCCTCACCACACAAGGAGGCCTCAACTCCGGCCTGATGATCGCTCAATACACGGCGGCATCGATAGTCTCCGAAAACAAAGTGTTATGTCATCCAGCGAGTGTCGATTCCATTCCAACATCGGCGAATCAGGAAGACCATAACAGCATGGGATCCATCAGCGCACAGAAAGCATGGAAAGTGCTTCAGAATGCGCAGACTGTGCTGGCGATCGAGTTGATGTGTGCCTCTCAAGGACTGGATTTTGCGAGACGCATGAACTCGGACCGTCCGATGAAATCCGGAAAAGGTGTTGAAGCCGCGTTTGCCGCGGTTCGCAAAAAGATTGCTCATCTCGACCGGGATCGAATTCTTTATGATGATATCCAGAAAGCAGTTGAATTAGTCCACGACGGGAGCGTTCTGCGAGCAACCGAGAAAAGCATCGGCCCACTGGATTGAAATAGTAAAATCAGGAACACAAACCTCGATGAAGCTGAAAAAAGATTTTCTCAGAATTTTGCCAAAAGTTTTGCTCCACGATCATCTCGACGGCGGACTCCGGCCACAAACGGTGATTGAATTGGCGAAGGACGCCGGCTATAAGAAGCTTCCCACAACGGATCCCGGCGACCTTGCGAAATGGTTTCATCGCGGAGCCACGAGAGGGAGCTTGCCGTTGTTCCTTGAAGGGTTCGAGCACACGTGCGGCGTCATGCAAACGGAGGAGTCTCTTGAGCGGGTTGCCTACGAGATGCTGGAAGACATGAAGAGCGACGGTGTTGTGTATGTGGAAACGAGGTTCGCGCCGATTTTCCACACATCCAAAGGATTGCACCTGGAGACGGTCGTGAAGTCGGTGCTGAAAGGGCTGGAAAAAGGGAAGAAGGATTTCGGCGTTCAATACGGCCTGATCCTCTGCGCTATGAGAAATATGGATCCGGCGCTTTCTCAGGAAATCGCCGAACTCGCCGTCGATTACCGCGCTCACGGAGTTGTCGGATTTGACCTCGCAGGTGAAGAAGGGGGCTTTCCGCCAAAAAAGCATGTCGACGCGTTTCACTATATTCAACGTGAGAACTTCAATATTACTGTTCATGCCGGCGAGGCTTTTGGAAAGGAATCTATCTGGCAGGCAATACAATGGTGCGGGGCGCATAGAATAGGGCACGCTACCAGATTGATCGAGGACATGCGCATCAAGGACGGCGAATTGCTGAGCATGGGTACTCTGGCGCAATACGTTCTCGATAAACGCATACCGCTGGAGATCTGCCTCACCAGCAATGTGCACACGGGCGCTGTGAAGAGCCTGGCGGAACATCCGTTTGCAATGTATTACAGGTACAAATTCCGTTTGAGTCTAAATACAGACGACCGCTTGATGAGCAATATTACGCTCACGGACGAATTCCAAACGGCAGCTGATACGTTTGGCTTGAGAATCGAGGACCTTGAAAAACTCACCATTAACTCGATGAAGAGCGCATTCATCCCGTACAAACAACGGATTGCTATCATCTATGATGTTTTGAAGCCGGGTTTTGCCAGGGCAAGGGAGAAACTGAAAAAAGAAAAGAAGTAAAACGAAGCCTTGAGAGGAGGGACTATGAATCACCAGCATATTCATTGGTTGGGACATGCTTCATTCCGCATCGAAGATGGAGCAACGCAGATTTACATCGACCCGTGGAAGCTCCCCGGCACATCCCCCAAAGCAGACGTTGTTTTCATTACTCACGCCCATTACGACCACTTTTCCCCCGAAGACATCGCGAGAATAAGAAATAAGGGGACGACATTTTTTGCACCCAAGGATGTTGCCTTTCAGCTTGACGGGAATGTCATCTCCGTGTTGCCGGGCCAATCCTACAATCTTGGTGAACTAAAAGTAAGAACCGTCCATGCGTACAATCTGGGAAAGCAATTTCATCCGAAGCACAGCAACTGGGTGGGATATATTCTGACGCTTTCTACCGGACAACGGATTTATCATAGCGGAGATACGGATTTTACCCCGGAAATGAGGACTGTGGTCGCAGATTTTGCGCTTTTGCCTTGCGGTGGAACCTACACGATGACAGGCAAAGAGGCCGCCGACGCTGCAAACACGTTTAAGCCGCAAGCTCTCATACCCATGCACTGGGGTGATATCGTCGGAACGAACAAGGACGCATCGGAGGCACAAAAGGCGTTTAAGGGAGAAACGATCATCAAGAGTCCGGAGAAATGAGGTTCAGGAGGAAAAAGTTGCGGCAAGCAGGTGCAGTGTGTGTAGCTTTTCTTTTATTCGGCCTCTCGGGCTGCAGTCCATCCTACCCTTATCTGGTTACGAACGAAGGCTGCAATTGTCAAACGTACACTTACCGCGATGACGTGAAAAAGTTCAACGTGATAGTTCGGTCGTCCTACAAAGTTGGAGAGAGGATAAGTTCGCACGTTGAGATCACATTTCAGAACCGTGGGAGGGATACACTCGACCTAGGCCAGGCATACGTCAGAGGAACTTCGGAAAACGTTCGGTATCAGTACAGTGGAAAATCGCTGCCGCTGCCTTTTGTGAGAATTGCGCCGGGGGAGGAGTACACGGTCACCATCGACGGGTCTGACACGGAAGTTGTGGAGGACCCATGGCGCAAGATTGCCGGTGAGCGGGTCGTCATCGAGATAATGAAACTCCGCATGGGGAAAGCTCTCCTTTCGAACATTGTCCTCACGCTCGTTCCCGTTAACCCGAAGTTTCCCTCGTAGTCAGAAATCACGGAAGTTCCTGTACGCCATCCTTCGCGTCTTTCACCAGCCGCATAATTCGGTCGGTGTCTTTCTTCGGGAGTCTGATTTTCAACAGAACGGAGTTATTTTCGTACTGGACTTCCAGAACCTCGCCTACCTCATATAATTGAGATATAAGCTTCTGATGTTGCTGGGAAATTCTCACGTCGTTTTCAACAAACTCATCACGGAGAAGCCTCGCAATGCTTTCTTTCAGGCCGAGAATATTAATGCCGCGTGTGGCCGATATGAAAACGGCATGGGGATGTGTTTTCGCAAGTTCAGCGATGATACTTCTGTCAGTTAATAGGTCGACCTTGTTGAAGACCATGAGTGTGGGCTTCTCGCTCCCGCGAAGGTCCTCGAGCGTCTCCCGGACGACGCGAACCTGATCCTCAATGTGCTTGCTCGACACATCGACGAGGTGCATGAGGAAGTCGGCCTCGGTAATTTCTTCCAGAGTGCTCTTGAAGGATGCAATCAAATGATGAGGAAGCTTGCGAATGAATCCGACCGTATCAGTAATGAGGATATCCTGGCCGGCAGTGAGCGGTACGAGCCGGGTTGTTGGGTCCAACGTAGCAAAAAGGCGGTTCTCCACGAACACATCAGACCCTGAAAGAAGGTTCAGCAATGTCGATTTGCCCGCATTCGTGTAGCCCACCATGGCTCCCCGCGTATGCTTTCGCCGGCCCTTGCGTTGTGTAATGCGCTGCCTGCCGATGCGTTCAATTTTTTCCTTCAGGTGGCCAATGCGCGTTTTGATCATGCGTCGGTCTGTTTCGATCTGCGTTTCGCCAGGCCCCTTTGTGCCGATGCCCCCGTATTGCTTTGAAAGGTGCGTCCACTGCCTCGTTAGGCGCGGCAGCAGATACTGAAGTTGCGCGAGCTCAACCTGTGTCTTCGCTTCATTTGACTTTGCACGAGAGGCAAAGATGTCGAGTATAAGTGCGCTGCGGTCGAGAACCTTGCATTCGAGGGTACGTTCGAGGTTCCTTACCTGAACGGCCGAAAGGTCGTCGTCAAATATGACCAGATGAATCTTCTTCTCCTTCACGAGATAGCTCAGTTCTTCAACTTTTCCCTTACCAATAAACGTGGCCGCTTCAAAATGATCGCGATCCTGCGTGACGCGGGCGACGACTTCTGCGCCGGCTGTGTCGGCGAGAAGTGCCAGCTCATCCAACGACTCTTCGGTATGAAGTTTCCCCGTGGCGCGAGTAGAAACCCCAACGAGAAGACACGATTCTTTTCCAGCTGAAGAAAGGTCGATCATGGTGCCCTTTCCGGCGTGAATTCGGTTAGTTCTTTCCTGTCCTTTGCGACAAACATTTCGATGATGCCGACGACGAGTGCGGCAAGCAGAAAATGTTTCCAGAGCTCAACGCCAAATCTGGATTCGGCCACGACACGAGGAAGCTCCGCACGAGATTGAACCGTGAACACGGATGACGGTTCCACGCCCGCACGGGCCAGCAATGTCAGAAGGGCTTTTTCGTCGGCTTTCTCTGTCTGGGATTCATCGGGGTTCACGTTGACAGCAAATTTTCCCACAACGTCCCCCCCCGATTTGACGGCATACACGCCCGGAAGAGATGTCTCGGCAACACGCAACGCTTTTTCCGCTCCCCGGACAGTCGGTCGCAGGGAGAATTCGTTCCTGCGGGGATCTTGAACGGTAAACACTGCGGCGGTACTTCGAATATTTTTCACGCGAACTTCGTCCCCCACCAGATGAACTTCCATGCTCGATTGATCCTGGGTGAGGTAGGAGAGCGCACGATGCAGCAAAGGGACAAAAAGCCCTTTCACGGGAAAGTCGGACCATTCGAGATTTGCCGCCACACTGAATAACAGTACCCGGCCTTCACCAACGCGCTGCTCAAGAAGAAAGGGCGCGCCGTTGGAAAGGGTGATCAGGGGCAACGATTGCGGGTTGACGAGATACCGGGCGAAGGCCTTGACTCTGGCGGATTCGATTGTCTTGGACTGCTTTACGTTGCGTGTTGTTCTCGATCCATCTTCTTCCTCAAACATGCCTGCAAACAGAGGGTGGCGCAAATCCGCCTTCTCGAATTCTAAAAATGACCGTGATGTAATCTGCTGAATACCTTCAATCGCCACGAGGCTTGGCAATCGCAAAGTGCCGGCGAAGGTTGCGTTGAAGTTCTGTTGAGTAGTGGCAACACCCGGAAAAATGACCAGCCCACCTCCCTCAACAACAAACGACCTCAGGCGGTCAACCTGCGTCGCCGACAATTCTTTCACGTTGGAAAGCACAACGACATCCGCTGCCGAGATTTGATTAATGGAAACTCTTTCCAGAGAAGATTCGGAGATCCTCAATAAGGAGGAGTCGGATGTCGTTCTGGTTGCGAGTGCGATTTTGATGTAGCGAAGGTCGGCTGGATTGCCCACAAGCAACACCCGAAGCTCCCTCGGAATGGCAAGGATGAAATACCTTGAATTGTCGAATTCCAGGTCGTCGCTTTCGAGCGCGACAACTCCTTCAATGAATCCCGAAGACTTTGGAACGACCGAGAGGGATACATCAGCCGAGCCCAGGCCCGGGATTGAGGCGCCTTTCTGAGCCACCCGTGTTCCGCCCGCAAAGACGCTGACAAGGGCGTTTGCAATTTCTTTCTCGCGATGGTTCGTCACTTTCGCTGTCACCGTAAAGGGTCTGTTTGGCTCGAAAATGACGTTTGGAATTGTCACAGCATCGACGGAAGTATTTCTCAGCTGGCGATTTCCCAAAGGCACAAGAAAGAAACGGGCTTCGGGCGGAAAAAGGCGTCCTGAAATTGAACTTTCCCGCGAATTGCTCCGAAGAAGTCCCGACTGGAAGTCGGAGAAAAAGTAAATCTCCTTATTGAAATTTGACGACGCGGAGAGCAATGGCGCAGCCGTTCGCAGTGCGTCTTCCAGTTTGCGGTGGATGAAGGACGGCCGCACCTCAGCTATGGCTGCCCGTAACGAGGCAAAACTCCGCAGAGAGACTCGCTGATCCTCGGAGGGCTCGCCACGCGCCTCCGAAAGCCTCAGGAGGAATACCTCGTCGCCGTCCGTTAACAGATCCACTGTGTTGTTTGCCACTTCTTTTGCCTGCCTGAGAAACTCGCCTTGGTCGTCGGCACCCGTCATGCTGTATGAGTCATCAATGATGAACGCGACAGTCGTCTTTGTCTGTGTTCCAAAACTCTCCGAGAAACTTCCTTTCAACGTCGGCCGCGAAAAACCAGTAACGAGCAAAATGACAAGCAGCGTACGAAGAATCAGAAGAAGAATTTGACGGATCTTCAGACGACGGATCTTCGTTTTTTGAAGCTCTTTTAGGAAACTCAGCGTGCTGAACTCAATGGTCTTGAGTTTGCGAAGGTTGAAGATGTGGAGCAGAATGGGGATAGTTGCCGCGAGGAGGCCAAAAAGCACAACCGGATTGAGAAACGTCATAGAATGACCGCTATCAGAAACTCCCGGCTTTTGCCCCTCCGTCGAAATTGTTTGTCATTTCAGGAACCGGCGAGCAAAGCGTTGCAGTGTTTGGAGCAAAGAGCCATGCATTGTATGAATGAAGATAGCCTGCAATGTCACGAATAGCAAGGCGAGCGTTGCGTTGATATTCGGGACATATTTCGGTAATTTTCTTGCTGCAATGAACCGACTGCTTTACATCTTGCCCTTTCTGTGGTTGTTATTCTCGCCGCAGTTGACCGCGCAATCTTCGGACGGAAAAACAAATCGCGTCTTCACCATTCAACCCGTTTTTACGGGGACACGCGAAAAGTTTCCCAATATTGTAAACTCGTATGAGGTGAAACGTCCAAAAATTGCTGTCGTCCTAAGCGGCGGCGGTGCACGCGGCGTCGCCGCCGTCGGCGTTTTCCGTTCCTTTGAAAAAAACAATATTCCGATTGATTTCATTGTCGGAACGAGTATCGGCAGTGTTATCGGCGGGCTGTACGCGGCTGGTTATTCGACATCTCAACTCAAAAGCCTGGTCGACTCAACAAATTGGGACGAAGTGCTGAGTTTCACGGAAGACTCCCGACGCAGCGAGATGTTCCTGGACCAAAAAATCGTACGGGAGCGAAGCGTCCTTGTCCTCCGCTTCAACGGTTTTGAACCCATCATTCCTTCCGCGTTTTCCACGGGCCAGAGACTGACAAATTATCTGAACATTCTTACGCTTCAGGGCCTCTATCATCCTGAACCGTCATTCGACCAGTTGAAAATTGCGTACAGAGCCGTGACCACCGACCTCATCTCCGGGAAAAGGATCGTGATTGAAGACGGAGATCTGACCGAGGCTATGAGGGCAAGCCACCCTCGAGTTGCTGGATGGCGGCCTTGTGTCCAATATCCCCGTAGACGTTGCCAGACAGTGGGGCGCCGACGTCGTTGTGGCTGTCGACCTTACGAGCCCGCTCAGGCCGCCAAGCAAGCTGAATGCGCCCTGGGAGTTTGCCGACCAGCTGATGGGTATTATGATGCAGGAATCGAACAAAAGGGCGCTCACACAAGCAGATATCGTCATCAAGCCAGAACTGGGCAACCACCTCTCATCAGATTTCACAAATCTCGATTGGGTCATACGGCAAGGAGAGGAAGCCTCCGATTCCACGATAGGGGAAATACTGATGAAGCATCGTGCACGGCAAGAGGCACAAAAAGCGGGCGAGTCGACGGAATTCAGAAACCCCAGGTTTCTGAGCCCATTCGATCTTCCGCCGGAGTTGAAACAGCTCGAGTCCCGCCCATCGGTTTCAGAATCGGAACTGCAGGCTTCTGTGACGTCGATGTATCAGAGCGGATCGTACGAATCTGTGGAGCTTGTTGTTCACAAGGAACTTGAATCGACTGCCGTTGAGGTTCGGACTGTTCCCCATCCCGTCTTGAAGAATGTTCAGTTCGTCGGCAATTATCATCTCCCGGTCGACTCGCTCCGATACTTTTTCCTTCCGTTATTGGGAAAGAGAATAAATTGCCAGGAGACGCGCAACGCGCTGGAACATGTTCTGGCTGCTTACCGCAAAAGCGGATACTCCCTGGCAGACATCCAGAAGGTAGATTTTGACCGCTCAAACGGCGTTGCGGAGATTACCGTGGATGAAGGAATAATCTCGCGCAAGGAGATCGAAGGTACGGTGGAGACGCGGGATTATGTCATCTGGCGGGAATTGCCTGTGCATGACGGCCACGTTTTGCAGATTCACAATGTGGCGCAGGGGATTCGAAACGTGTACGGTACCGGTTTGTTCGAACAGGTGCTGGTCAGCGTCAAGAGACAGGACGGCCAGAATGTCCTGGTAATCAAAGCGCGGGAGAGAAGCACGGATCTCATTCGACTTGGCCTTCGCATCGACAACGAACGAAACGTTCAGCCTTCCATCGATGTGCGGGATGAAAATTTGCTCGGCATTGGGGCCGAATTGGGGGTGCGATTCTTCGGCGGTTCGCGGAACCGGAGTTTTCTCGCCGAATTCAAAGCAACGCGAATATTTGATTCGTATCTCACGATGAATCTGAGGGGATACTCAGCGATCCGAGACATCAATGTCTACGGAGATGATGCCTCGCTTGCCGGAGACCTCCTGCGCTGGGATCGGTTACGTGTGGGTGAGTATCGGGAGCTCCGGGTTGGTGGGTCGCTCAGCGTTGGAACGCAACTTGAGCGTTTGGGCAGCGTCACCATAGAAGGCCGCCTTGAGAATCACCGAATCTCAAATATTTTCAATCAACCGGTTCAGAACGAACAATACAAGATTTCTTCGATCAAGTTTGGCACGATGGTCGATACACAAAATAAATTTCCGTATCCGAACGACGGAGCGCTTCTGAAGTTTACCTACGAGACTGCGCTCGTGAAAGTGACCGACGCCATCGGTTTTACAAAAATGTCGTTTGAGTACGAAAAGTATCAAACCTTGTTTCCCCGTCATGTTCTCCGTCCGAAAATCACGATCGGCGTGGCCGATGAGACGACCCCGTTGACGGAGGAATTCAGCATGGGTGGCCAGCAAAGTTTTTTTGGTCTGCGGGAGGACAATGCACGCGGCCGTCAGATGATTGTTGCGAGCTTGGAATACACATACCAGAGTCCCTTCAGTTTGTTCTTTGACACCTACTTGAAAGCGCGTTATGACCTCGGGGCAATTTGGGATACGCCGGAACAGATGCGTATCGTAGATTTCCTGCATGGCATTGGCATCGGGGTTGCGTTTGACACGCCCATCGGGTCGGCGGAATTCTCGATTGGGCGAAGCTTCTTTTTCCGCAAAGAAATCCTCGACAACCCACTAAGCCTTGGTCCGTTCGTTGCCTATTTCAGCATCGGCTATCCGTTGTAGTTTGTGAAACGAAATCAGCTGAAAGTCGTATCTTTGAGTATCCCTGATTCAAGGAAATCATGAAAAACCCGTTGGAAAGCATGTCTGCAAGGAGTATTCGCGGAGTCTATACGTTTCTCATGCTGGCAGTTCTGGCCGTTGTCATGGTGAACTTTGCCGACGTCATGTTTCTCAAAACGATCGGTAATGACCAATGCGCATGGAGACCGTTGGATGGCTCCGGCAGTCGGCTTCTGATTACCGATGTCGTTCCGGGCGGTGTGACCGACAAAGCAGGCATCAAGGACGGCGATGTGCTTCTTGATGTCAACGGGACGCCATTCAAGACAAGTCAGGAGGCGCAGCAGAGAATTAATGCCGTGACCCCGGGGAATTTCGCGACGTACCTCGTTCAAAGGGCGGATAAGACTTTTGAAACAAAAGTCGAAATCCTCCGTGTGGTCAACATGCCATATCTCTCCCAGTTCCTTTTGGGATTGGGTTTTCTCGTTGTAGGATATGTCGTGGTGATGTCGCGTCCACAGGGGAAAATTCAACGACGCTTTGCGCGCTACAGTATTATCATGATGTTGTTCTTTGGCCTTTCCACAATCAACGTGGACCCCTTAGTCGACTCCCGGTGGAAACTTCTTGTTCTAGCAGGGGGCTTCTTTGTCGCTCATTTCTTTGGACCGTCGGTTTTCACAAGGACGTTTTTCCATTTTCCGGTCCACCTTGCGGAGCTCGATAAACGATGGGTTGGTGTGGTTCTCTACGTCACCGGTGCTGTCTTGTGCCTGCCGTTCATTCCTTTCAATGGCCTCGGAGCTCAAGCACCCGTGATCCTTATTCGTTCTTCAATCTTCATTTCCTATGTCTTTTACTTCGTGGGGCTGGCGATATTCATTTACAGTTACTTCAAAAAAATTGACAAGAGCCGCCAAAGACAACTGCGTCCGATTCTGATCGGCATAGCGATTGGCTGGGTAGCGTTCACCTACAGCCTCCTGATTGCCGCCTGGAATCCCTTTGTACTCTTCTTGAAGCCAATTCTGTTGTTGCCGGGAATCCTCATCCCTGTTGTCCCGATATTCTTCGGCTATTCGATTTTTCGCTATCGCCTTATGGACATCGATGTCGTCATACGAAAAAGTCTTCTCTACAGCCTCGTCACGGCTGTCATTGCTGCGCTATATGTCGTCATCGTCTATGGAGTCGGCAATTTCATCGCGTATGTCTTTGGCACAGAAGAAAACAGCGCAGTCAATCTTGTCGCGCTGGCAGTGATTGCGTTTACCTTCGACCCTCTGAAACAACGCATCCAACAGGGAATCGACCTTTTCTTTTATCGCGAGCGGCAGAATTATCAGAAGGCATTGCTTGATTTCAGCCGTGAACTTCCGCGGCAAATGAATCTTGAGCAGATCCTGCATTCCATGGTGAATCGCATTTCAAACACCATGCACATTGAAAAGGCCGCGGTGATTCTTTGTGACGAGCAATTCGGTTGCGTGAGCATGAACATCGACCAGGAATGCTGTCTTTTTACGGAAGAGAACAAGGGATTGCTTTCCGTTCTGCGGCAGACACAGCGGCCTCAATCGTTTGCGCTCATTGCCGAGGAGCCGGATTCGGTTGCGTTAAACACGCACGACAAAGAAAAACTTCTGAAAGCGGGCGTTGTCCTTTCCGTCCCCATGTTTCTAAAGGATCAACTCATTGGGATGATTAACGTTGGTCCAAAAATGTCCGGAAAGGTCTATTCGCAGGAAGACATCGACCTCCTTTCCACGGTGGCCAGCCAGGCTGCAGTAGCAATTGAAAACTCGCGCCTCCACCAGTCCGAGATTGAAAAGCAACGGATCAAGGAAGAAATCACACTTGCAAGAAAAATTCAGGAAGGATTGTTACCCAAAGAGAACCCTGAGCTTCCGGGACTTGAAATCGCAGGGATATCGATTCCGGCGACAACCGTCGGCGGCGATTATTTCGATTTTATCCAACTAACTCCAAAGAAACTTCTCGTTGTTGTTGCGGACGTTTCGGGAAAGGGAATGTCGGCCGCATTGTACATGTCGAAAGTCCAGGGAATGGTCCAACTCGCAGCACATATGTATAACTCACCCAAGGAAATGCTGATTCACGTCAATCGAAGAATTTTCGACGGAATAGAGCGAAAGTCGTTTATCACGATGATCCTTGCACTTTTCGACCTGCAAAAGAAAAAAGTCCGCATTTGTCGCGCAGGGCACAACAAGGCTCTCATAGGTTCAAACGGTAAACTGCATTACCTCGATGCGCCGGGCATTGGCCTGGGGTTGGAGCGGGGTCCTGTCTTTGAAAGCGAATTGCGGGAAATCGTGAAACCTCTTACGCCTGACAGCCTTTTCCTTTTCTACACAGACGGGCTCACAGAGGCGATGAACGGAAACGGGTCGCAATTCGGCGAAGATGCGGTCGCCGACCTTGTGAAAACGCGACGAAATCTTCCTGCCTCAGCTCTTCAGAAGACGATCCTGACAGCAGTGGAGGAATTCCGTGGACCTTCGGAGCAGCATGACGACCTTACCATGGTTGTGGTCAAAGGGGCGCCACAGCCGAGAAAGCGAAGATAAGCCTTCTGCTTTCCTCTCAATGCAAAAGTTTCTATATTCACCACGTTCACATCACTCACAACATGAACGTTTCGTCAAATGACAACAAAACCGCCTCCATCCGTTGCAGAGTATCCGAGCGATTCAATCGAAAAACTTGCGTATCAGGTCGTCTCCGATATAGCCACGCGCGAGCCAAATGACCGCAACCGTCTGGGCTATCACGTCTGGGCGTGGTTAAAAGAACGAACGGGAACGCTCGAACAAGCCGTCATCAACTCGGGCTCAAGGACGGAATTGCCGCTCGGGGAAGTCTACAAAATCATTGCCAAACGATTGGAAGAACACGGCGTCAAGCTTGTTTGACGAATGTCGATAGATTTCAACTCACTCCTACTTTCCTTCATCCCGCTGTTCGTTGCAATTGATGTTCTTGGCGTTGTTCCCCTTTTTCATTCTCTTACCGATGGCC
The DNA here is from genome assembly GCA_016193365.1 of Ignavibacteriales bacterium. Taxonomy (GTDB): domain Bacteria; phylum Bacteroidota; class Ignavibacteria; order UBA10030; family UBA10030; genus JACQPT01. The sequence goes on along the minus strand of JACPSI010000073.1, from coordinate 1,938 downwards.
TTGAGCCACCCCAACGAAGCAAACTTGTGAGTGAAGCGACATTGACAGCGCTGGCTGTTTCACTCCTTTTTCTTTTTGGCGGAAGGCTGATTTTTAGTTTTCTGGGAATCACGGAAAATGATTTTCGTGTCGGCGGTGGTATCGTTTTACTGGTTCTCTCGGTTGTCGATCTGATTTTTTCGCACGAGAAACAACGCAACCCGGATTCATCAGTAGGCATCGTGCCTATTGGCATCCCTCTCATCATCGGACCGGCGGCGCTTACAACGATTCTGATCCTTGTCGATAACTACGGGTATGGTGTGGCGATTATCTCGTTGATGGCGAATCTCGCGATTGTGTGGATTGTGTTCAGGAATTCAAAGTATGTCTTCAAAGTGCTTGGCAAAGGCGGTGCGAGAGTATTTTCAAAAGTAGCTTCGTTGTTTATGGCTGCCATAGCGGTGATGATGATTCGAGTAGGATTGACTGGGATGATGGCAGTTCAATAGGTAATGCCGGTCCTCGCTTAAACAAGAAGAAACCATGGATTTGGGACTTAAGGACAAAGTGGCTGTCGTGGCGGCAGCAAGTGAAGGCTTGGGAAAAGCCTCCGCACTTGCACTCGCTGAAGAAGGAGCGCATCTCGTCATCTGTTCAAGGCGGAAGAAGGAAATTAATGACGCCGCAATGGAAATTCGGTCAAGAACCAAAGCTCACGTCGTGGCGGTCGTTGCTGACGTAGCGAATCCCGGCGATATCAAAAACCTCGTTGCCGAAGCGAAGAAGGAGTTTGGAACAGTCGATGTGCTCGTCAACAATGCCGGAGGTCCTCCCACGGGGACAATTCTGGACATGCCGGACGCAGAGTGGGAAAAAGGATTTAACCTCACGATGATGAGCATGGTCCGGATGACGCGTGAAGTCCTGCCGATGATGGTTCAGCAGAAGTGGGGCAGGATTATTACGATCACGTCCTTTGTCGCAAAGCAGCCTCTCAATGAACTCCTCTTATCTGTCTCTCTGCGGCCCGGCATTCATGGGCTCACAAAAATTCTTTCGAATCAGTACGCAAAATACAATATTACGGTCAATACGGTTTGTCCTGGAAATATTCTCACGAAGCGCCAGGAAGAGCTCAACCGCGGCCGGGCAGTTCAGAAGAACATGACTCTCGAGGAGTATCTTGCGGATGCCGCGAAACAAATCCCCGCTGAACGCATAGGGAGACCGGACGAAATCGGGAGCGTGGTGGCTTTCTTGGCGTCAGAGCGGGCGAGCTACATCAACGGCGTGAATTTGCTTGTTGACGGAGGAATAGTGCGAGGAATACACTGAGATGGATTATTGGATTGTTGGATTATTGCCCGCCCGCCAGACCGCGAGGCGGGCTGGCCCGACCAAACGATACTGGTCATTTTACAGTCGTTCGGGCGGGGATTAATGGATCGCCGGCTGGTCGTCGGTCAAGATATTCTCTTGTAATCAACGAACGTAAACCCATCACCCTGTTCCCCGCTCACCTCTTTGAAAACCTTACCCACAAGATGTTCGAAAGGCGGAAAGAACGCGTCGCCCTCGACGTCTTTGTCCACGAGGGTGAGGTGCATTTCATCGGCACTTTCCAGAACCTGGGCAAAAAGCTCCCCACCTCCAATCACGAATACTTTTTCCTGGCCAGCTAATCCCTGGAGAGCTTCTCCGAGAGAGGAAAAGGTTTCAACGCCCGGAATGGTCATGGACGTCAGAACAACGTTCCTTCGATTGGCGAGCGGTTTGCCCATGGACTCGTATGTCTTCCGGCCCATGAGCACTGTGTGACCCGTGGTGATGCGCTTAAAGCGCTTGAGGTCTTCCGAGATGTGCCAGGGGATTCTTCCGTTTTTGCCGATCACTCTATTGCGGCTGAGCGCTGCAATGATGATCAGCTTCACACTGCGACCTCGAACCTAATCGGCT
>JACPSI010000072.1 GCA_016193365.1 Ignavibacteriales bacterium | reverse complement strand
GGGCCCTGAGCTTCGAGGATGAGGTCGTAGACGATATTGTCAAGGAAAGACTGTTGCTCATCGCCTATCTTGTCTTCTCTTTCATCACGAGCCTTTTGGTCTGCCGGAACTGCCAACGAACCATTGACTCCGACGCCGGACGCATTGAGAGCAAGCAACGAACCGACCCTCCCGTTGTTCTCCATGATCGAGTGCTTCTGCGGCTTCGACCTTGAGGTGTCGTCGTGAAACAAGATCGCAATGTTTCTTGTGTCGAGAAAAACTGTTTCGCGCTCGGGCGGCAATGTCAGTTTGCCATTTTTTACATTGACTTCTCCCGAGAAGAACGACTTCGTCGGTTTTCCATTCCATCTCACACCCGATGGGCCGGTGGAGGCAAACAAGTCGCCATAGAACTTTGCGCCGGGCAAACGGGAAACCTCTTTCATCAGGAGCAACTGTCCATTGGCAAGCAGGTTAAATTCTCCCACGCGGAGGCCCTCAAGTGTAAAATTGCCAGAGAGATTCATCAATCCTCTGCCGTAGGATTGATCCTGTGGTATATTCTTTAGGGTTACTTCCTGGAAGACGATGCTCTTCTTGTCGGTAATGAATCTCCCGTCAAGAATGTAGTGCATGTTCAACGGTTTGAACAGAAATTGCGCAGAGCTCAGACTCATATACCCGCTATATTCGGGAGCTTCCGTGGAACCTTTGATGTTCAGGTCGCACGTCAGCAGCCCCGTGAGATTCGAAACCACCGGTATGAAGGGACTGAACAAATCCAGCCGCACCCCTTTGGATTGAAGCGCGAGGTCGACTTGACCTGTCGGCCGATGAGTGTGTGCACCGCCCAAAGCCAGTTCGTATGGCATGGTGCCCGAGAAAAGCATGTCCGGCGACTGGGCCGCTTCCTGTGGATTGTAACGATAGCTCACGAACATATTGAGCGCATGTTCAAAATACGAGAAGCGGGATTCAACCTGTCCGAACACTGTTTCTCCGACGCGCACACCGTCGACAACGGCGTCGAAGGAGAGGTTGGGATGTTCAACGCTTCCTCTGACAAGCAGCCTCCCGCTCACAATCCCTCCAATTTCTCTCAGCGATTCAGGAATCTTCGACGGCTTGACCATCTGGCGGTAGTTATTGAGAAGAAACCCCTTGGCGGAAATTTCGAGATCCGAGACACCTGCCGGATGAAAGTACCCGGAAACAGAAAGTTCCTCCGCTTCATGCCGCACGAACAATGATTTCACAAGGAAACCGTCTCTCCCGAGAGCAACGCTGATGGGGTCTGCGTTTTCGTAGAGGAGCGTCCCAACGCCAATCCTGAGTTCGTCGATGTCGAAATGATACAGCCCGCCGCGGTAATCAAGCCTGCCGGTAAAGTTGACATGCGCTGTTGAATCCACAAGCGCGGCGAAAGCGTATGTGCCGTCGCTTCCCATCACGTCCAGAGTGAGTGCGACACCTGACATCACTGTTTCGTTGATGCGCCACTGTTCCGACTGAAGCACTATAGTTCCTTTCAATGTTTCGAGAATTGAGTTCCGGGAAATGCCCCCGAGATCCCACGTTAGCGAGGCATTCTGTGTCCGGAGCACAAGCGATTGAGCGCTCAGCCCGAACGCTTCGCTCACAATTTGTCCGCGGGTCAGCATGCCATTGACATCGCCTTCTATCGTGCCCGAAGCAATGAGCTTTCCGTCCAGCGGTTGATGAGCCAAGACGCCAAGTGGATAGAGGTCTCGAAGCGTGACCGTGAATGCCGCGTTTATAGAGTCTCGCTTTGTTCCTGCAGCTGCTTGAAACTTCGGGACATCATGGAGCTGAAAAGGAATGAAAGCCCTCAGAGAATCGAGGTTCCTCGAACGATAGACAATAGCCTTGCTCACAATTTCCACTCCGGACACAATGTTGGTAAGAAACGAGCCCAGGCTGAATTTTCCGTCAACTGTAATATCGGCGACATCAGATGTCATGGAGAAGGATTGTGTCGTTGTGTCACGCGTGTCGTACTGCATTGTCACCACGGCGCTGTCGAACCTTTGCTTGTTAAACGAGGACCGCATAAACTTCAAGTTCGCTCTTGACTGAATCCTTTCCGTGTCAAGCCAGCCGCCCTGAGCCGCCAACTCAAATGTGAGGTCGCTTTCATACGACGGGTCCTTCAGTACCTGGCCGAGGTCAAACGACCCAACCTTTCCGTTGAGCACAAATGAAGTTGAATCTTTATGAAACTGCATCGTTCCAGAAATATCATAGCTCGCCGTCCCGACAGAAGTCGTTGTGTGCGAACGGATGACCCGGTCGTTGATGTCGAGAACAATCACGGATCGGTTGACGGCGAGGTCGGAGACTGATGAGGAATCTATCTCTGCCCGGGCAACTGCGCTCATGGTCCGAACGTCCGTCCCGGCACCGTCAAGGGTTATTCGTGCATTGAGTTGGCTGCGGAGTCTATCATCCTGCGTGATGATGCCAAGGTCGACATTCCGTGCGTTTATCGTCATTTTGTAAGACGGGACTTTTTCCACGCGCAGCGTGCCATCAAGTTCAATTTCTCCGGCGTCCGTTGCACCTTTGAGATGAAGAGTAAAATTGTCGGGGGTTCCCGTGAAGACGAGGTTAAAACGGGTGTCCCCGAGAAACCGGAGATTTGGGATGGCTAATCCCGGCGTGAATATTTCTGCGTCGGCAAACGAGAGCTTGTTGTCAATAGATGCCAATTCAAGCTGGATATTCTCCGGTTTGTGGATGTTTGAAATCGTTCCCCGTAGCTGGAGAGTGGAGCGCGGTGTCGTCACCTTCAGCACGTTGACAGAAAGCGTTCGAAGTGTCCCCTCGGCCTTTGCCTCGAGCGAGAACGTTCGGTCAAGGAAATCCACCGTGGGATAAAGAAGCTGCTTCAGCTCCCTCGCATCAACTTTTTCAGCGTCGAGAACCAGCCTCAAAGGTGCCTTCTCAAGATCCTTGAGTTCATCAACCTTTGTTACATCGATGTTTTTTAACTCTGCTTCGACCTTGACCGTGGAGTTTCTTGTTTGAAAAAAGCAATTAGCAAGGGAGGTCAACGCCGGAGAGAGCGTGAAATCGCCGTTGAATCTCGTCAGTCTGAACCGGGGCCTTCTGGACTCAAAAGAGAATTTTCTAACGCCCACAAAGATGTTGTTCGGTTCAATTCTCACCCCCACCTCAAGCTGCACGGATTCAAGTTCGAGCGAGGCATAATCGAACGCGCCCGCAGGCGGCAGGGAGTCTTTTCCTTGACTTCGAGCCTCAAGAACGAGGGAATCAACGAAGATGATACGGGCATTCCGGATCTCTGCACTCTTGATTTCCACGACGGTTCTCGCGGAGGTCGTATCCGGAGCCGGCTTTACGAGCGTACTGACATTCCACGAGCCGTCGGTCGATCGCCAGAGGTGGATGCGCGGGTTAATGAGCGCGACACTGCTCAACGCAACCCGGTCAAAAAGAAATCCCGTGAGGTCATATTTCACTTCGATTCGTTCGGCCGAAAATATCTCCGTTGAATCCTGTGCGATGGAAACATTGTGAATCCTTGTTCCCGTCACAAGATTCCCTTCCAATTTTTGAAACTTCACGGTGCCGTTCATGTATTCCGGATAAGATTGAAGGATAACGTTGCGAAGGTAGGCGCGAAAATATCGCGTTTGTGTGAAGCCCAGCAGAGCGACAACAAGGAAGCTCGTTGTCACGCTGAAATAAAACGTTATCCGAAAGAATCTTCTCACTTGAAACTCACGATGATGGAGCGTTTGTCCGCTTAACGCTGGACGGGTGTGGCCCGGGAGATTTTCTCAATGATGCGAGTCGTCGATCGATGAGGAAGGAATTCAATGGTCTTCACAGACCCACCTGCCGCTTCGACTACGTCTTTGCCCACCACTTTCTCCAGCGGCCAGTCTGCCCCCTTGACTAAAATGTCGGGTACGAGTTGTTCAATGACGTTTTGAGGAGTGTCTTCGTCAAACATACACACATAATCGACTGATGCAAGCGCCGCCAGGACGCGCATCCGGTCGTCTGCCTCTATAATTGGACGGCCTTCGCCTTTGATCCGTTTAACGGATGCGTCCGAATTCACTCCTACCATAAGAACATCGCCAAGCGCTTTGGCGTTCGCCAGATATTCTACATGTCCGCGGTGAAGAATATCGAAGCACCCGTTCGTAAAGACGACCTTTTTCCCTGCGTTCTTCAGGTCCCTTCGGACGTGCACCAGCTCCTTCAGCGTTGTAACGGCCCCCATCAGGCAGGCCTGTGATTCGTTTGCTGCAAGACGGCATCAAACAGCAACTGTTTGTCGATCGGCACAATCCCGACTTCTCCGCACACAATGCCTCCCGCAAAATTCGCCATTGTTGCTGCCTCGGTGATGTCGCCGCCCGCGGCAAGCACCATCGTCAAGGTGGACACGACTGTATCGCCTGCGCCGGAGACATCCGACACTTTTACGGCGCGGGTCGGAATATGCGTTATCTTGTCGCCCCGCTCAAACAAAGTCATTCCCTGCTCGCCGAGGGTCAGCAGAACATTTTCCGCCTCAATCCTGTGGAGCATTTCTTTCCCCGCCCAATCAATCGTTTCGCGGTTGTTTAACCTGCAGCCGAGCGCTTCTTCTGTTTCTTTCCGGTTGGGCTTGAACACGGTGATGTTCCTGTATTCGAAGAAGTTGTGAAACTTTGGGTCAACGGCCACCGTTTTTCGATGTTGTGTTGCGAGCGAGATGACTTCCTCGATCAGTTGTTTGGTCAAGACACCTTTGTTGTAGTCCTGCAGGATGACGCCATTGAGGGTTTTCATTTCACCGCGGAGGACATCGAGGAGTTTTTCGGCCGTTTCCTGCGTTATATCCTGTTTCGTCTCGTGATCGATACGGACAACATGCTGATGATGCGCCAGCACCCGCGTTTTCACCGTTGTTGATCGCGCAGAATCTACCACGAGACCGCTTGTCGGGAACCCGCCTTCTTCGATAATCTTTCTCAGAATCACGCCACCGTCATCCTTGCCGACAACACCGAACATCAACGGAATTCCTCCGAGCGAGTCAATGTTGTTTGCGACGTTCGCCGCGCCCCCAAGCCGGCTCGACTCCGATTCGACTTCAACAACGGGCACAGGCGCCTCGGGGGAGATTCTTCCAACGCTCCCCCAATAATAACGGTCCAGCATGAGGTCGCCGACAATGGCAATCCTCTTTCCCGTGAATCCCGAGAATAACTTCTCCAACCTCTGTTTCGTAAGCGTTAGCACGACAGAATTTGAACCCTTCGATGACTTTTCTGATGCAATATAGACAGAAAACGCAGAAGTTACAAGGTAACGGCTTCCCTTGCTTCTTTTGAGAATTTTCCTGATGTTGCGCGCAATGTTGAGGATCTCCACAACCTCCCTTCTCACGTTCAACCCGTAGCTCCTGTCGTGAAATGCAACACCCCTGATGCTTTGTCCGTCGTCCGCTGATGGGCAGAATGCTAAGTTGAGAAATCAAACAATGTTAAAAAACCTTCGGAAAGAACTTCGCGGTTCCATTGTTCCCCTCGTGACTCCATTCCGGGGAGGACTCGTCGACGAAAAAGCACTTGCTTCGCTCATCGAATGGCAGATCGAGAATGGCTCACACGGTTTGTCCGTCACGGGCACGACCGGAGAGCCGACTGCCCTGACGCGCGCTGAACGGGAGCGCGTTATTCAGCTCGGCTGTGAATCGATCCGCGGACGCGTTCCGTTTGTTGCTGCAACAGGCTCAAACAATTTTGAAGAGACAAAACATTTCTCTGAGTTTGCACAAAAGATCGGGGCGGATGCGGTTCTGCTCATCACTCCTTATTATGTCCGGCCAAGCCAGGAAGGGCTGTATCAGCATTTCAAAGCGGTGGCAGATTCATTGGAGATTCCTGTTATTCTCTACAATATTCCCGGACGCTCAGCCATTAACCTCGAAATCGAGACTGTTGCCAGGCTGAGGGAGAATTGCAGGAATATCGTCGGCATCAAAGAAGCCAATCATGACTTCTCGCATATTACCCGGCTTCTGGGAAAGCTAGGCCGGGATTTTCTTGTCTTCTCTGGGATTGAGCTTTTGTGTTTCCCCATTCTCGCCATTGGCGGCGCCGGCTATGTGAGCGCTACAGGCAATATCATGCCAAAAGAAGTAGCGAGGCTCTACGACCTCGTTGCCGAGGGCAAATGGAAGGAAGCCCAGGATTTGCACTATCATCTTATGCCATTGAATGACGCCGTGTTTATCGAGATTAATCCGGTCCCGGCAAAAACAGCCCTCGGAATGCTTGGAAAAATTTCACCGGAAGTGCGCCTCCCTCTGGCACCTCTCTCGGCGGAAAACGAAAAAAGATTGCGCTCCATCCTGACGCAATACGGACTTCTGAAAAACTAAATGGACGTGAAAAACTCGGCGGACACAAAAACAGTTCAGGTCAACGGAATCTCTCTGGCATATGCCGAATGGCCCGGTGAGCATGGTCCTTTGATTTGTGTCCCCAGCATCACAGGCCACAAAGGGACTTTCTCTGCACTTGCCGAGAAGCTCTCGCCGAACTATCGTGTTCTTTCATTGGACTTGCGCGGCCGATGCGACAGCGACAAGCCTGCGGACGGCTATGGCTTTGCTTATCATGCCCGCGATATTTTTGCGTTTGCCGATGTTTTGAAACTCGAAAATTTTATCCTCGTCGGCCATTCCTTTGGAGCAACGACGAGCGTTTATACGGCTTCCCTTCAACCTTCGCGTGTACGGGCCTTGGTGTTGATGGACGGAGGTGCGGACCCAAAAGCGGAAACGCTTCGCGCAATGTATCCTACCATCAAAAAGGTTGCAAAGGTGTATGCGACGATGGACGAGTATCTTGCGGCTCAGCGGTCCGTTGTGTACCATAAGCCGTGGACGCCAGCCCTTGAGCATTATCTTTGCGATGACATGGAAACCCACAAGGATGGATCGGTCCAGTCTAAGTCCTCATCTTCAGCCATTAGCCTCGATCTGGACATGCATTTTCTTGAAAACGTATGGTTCCATTTGCCGTACTTGAAATGCCCCGTGTTGTTCCTTCGACCAGAGGAAGGATTGCTCGGTGCAACCGGACATGTTTATACAGACCCTGAAGCAACAAAGCTCGTCGGACAGCTCTCGGATTGCGAATACGATATTGTCCCCGGAGGAAATCACTATACATTCCTCTTGCAGGACAATCCTCCAGTTTTGCCGTTTGTTGAAAAATTTCTTCGACGCGTCGCCGCATCTTCCGTGGGGGAGCGAAGCTTATGAAAATCTCGAGATTCTCCGTCGCTGATAAAACGTATGAAGGCACAGTCCGCAGCGATGGCCAGCTCATCGCATCCGACGGTACACCGTTTTCACCGGAGGAAATCCGCTGGCTGCCTCCCGTCGTTCCGTCAAAGGCGATCGGACTGGCGCTGAACTTTGCCGACCATGCCGAGGAGCTCCAGATGAAATCCCCGGAGGACCCCGCGTTGTTTTTCAAGCCGACGAGCTCGTTGATCGGCCATCGAGCTCAGGTTATTGCGCCTTCGGGTATCGAGTATATGCACTATGAGGTTGAGCTTGTTGTGGTGATCGGCCAACAATGTCGGCGGGTGAAAGCCGAACATGCAGACGAAGTTGTCAAAGGATATACGATTGGAAACGATGTCACCATTCGCGATTTTGTGAAGAATTTTTATCGCCCTCCCGTTCGCGCTAAGGGATACGACACCTTTGGCCCGCTTGGGCCGTATGTTGTAACACCCGACGAAATTCCCGATGCTGGAAATCTGGGGCTCAGAGCATATGTCAACGGTCAATTGCGCCAGGAGGGAAACACCTCCCATATGATTCGGACAATTCCTGAACTGATCGAATTCATTTCGATGATTATGACTCTCGAACCCGGGGACCTCATCTGGACCGGCACACCCAAGGGCATTTCACACGTGTATCCTGGAGACACGATGCGACTCGAGATTGACGGTATTGGAGCTCTGGAGAATCCGGTAGTCAAAGAAAAAGATTTCAGTGAAGGATCTGTTTTTTCTTCTCAAGTTGATAAGCCGAAGAGTTCATAGAAATGGACTATGAAGTTGTGGACAAGAATAAGCTGATTTTCATTTGCCTCAAGATTTGCCACGAACTTCAGTTCGTGGAGGAAAATCACAACAAAACAATTGGGGTTTCAACCATTGAAGGAGCATGACGAGCTCCTTAGGAGCTATCGTTTTGAAATGAAGGGTTATAACCCGAGTTTGCTTTAAGCCTTTTATCCGCCAGCTGAAGCTGGCAGCAATGCATTACTGATCTTAGCGAAAAAAATGGTTCAGCATTTTATCGACAACAAGTTCGTTCCCTCAGCAGACGGAAAAACGTTCGACACGCTCAACCCGTCCACCAACAAAGCGATTACACAAGTTGCTTCCGGCAACGCGGCCGATGTGGACAGGGCAGTAAAGGCGGCGCGAAAGGCTTTTGATGAGGGCCACTGGCCAAAAATGGCAGCACAGGAGCGGGGGAAATATCTGCGTCGAATCGGCGAGCTGATTGAAAAACGGGCGGACGAAATTGCCGAGCTGGAAATCGATGATACAGGGATTCCCATCAGTCAGATCAAAAAGGGCGCAATTCCCCGCGCAGCGGAAAACTTTTATTTCTTCGCCGACATCGCGACAAAGATTACCGGCGAGGAGTTTCTGGTTGAAGGAAAGTTTAGAAATTACACCAAACGCCGGCCCGTGGGAGTTGCCGGGCTCATCACGCCTTGGAACACGCCATTCATGCTGGAAACCTGGAAAGCTGCACCGTGCCTTGCTGCTGGCGACACGTGCGTTCTGAAACCGGCAGAATGGTCTCCCCTCTCCGCGGACAAGCTTGCACACATCATCCAGGAAGCCGACCTTCCGCCTGGGGTCTTTAACTTGGTACATGGGTTCGGCGAGACTGCCGGCGCATCGCTCGTTGCGCATCCTCAGGTCCAACTCATCTCCTTCACCGGTGAGACGACAACCGGAAAAGAGATCATCCGCAACGGAGCGGCTACGCTCAAACGTTTTTCCATGGAGTTGGGGGGCAAGAATCCGACAATTATTCTTGCCGACGCTAATATGGAGCGTGCTCTCGACGGCGCGATTTTTCAGGTTTATTCGTTGAACGGGGAGCGCTGTACAGCGGGATCGCGGCTTCTTGTTCAGAAAAATGTTTATGACGATGTGGTCAGAAAGCTTGAGGAACGGGTTCGCAATATCCGGATTGGTGATCCGCGTGATCCGGCGACCGAAGTCGGCCCTTTGATTCATCCTGAACACTGGAAGCGTGTTCGCGGCTATATGGATATCGCAAATGAAGAGCGAGCATCCATCGTCGTCGGAGGAGACAGGCCAAAGAATCTCAGCGAAGGAAACTATTTTTCACCGACTCTCATTACCAACGTTCGCAACGACATGCGCGTGGCGCAGGAAGAAATCTTCGGACCCGTCCTCGTCGTGATTCCGTTTCAAGATGACGATGAGGCCCTCCGCCTTGCCAACGATATTGAGTACGGCCTCGCCGCCTATATATGGACTGAGAATCAGAACCGTGGAAAGAAAATCGCCGAAGGCATTGAGTCCGGACTGGTCTGGATCAATTCACATAACGTTCGGGACCTGCGCACGCCGTTTGGCGGCTCGAAAAACAGCGGCATCGGTCGCGAGGGCGGGCACTACAGTTTTGATTTTTATACCGAACTGACGACGATTCACGTTGCATTGGGCAGTCACCCAATTCCAAAATTTGGAAAAACCTAGACCTTTCGAAGTTTTCAAGGAAGACTCCCGGAATCTGCAATAGTTTTCTCATAAAGATTCCGGGAGTCTCACCGTGACTTTCGGAAGGTTCACCTAGCACATCTTTGCAGCCAAGGAGAAATCATGGCCGAAAAGAAAACCAGAGAGACAACAACCGTCGCTCATCAAACCCGTGATGGCAAAACAGGCTCGGGTGCGCGCCGCGGAGAGCAGTTGCTACGCAAACTCCGCGAGAATTCCCCGGAAATCTATTATGCGGGTCAGCGCGTAAAAGATGTAACTACGCATCCAGCGTTCCGTCGCGGGGTTGAGAGTCTTGCTTCACTCTACGACCTCCAGTGGAAATATCCTGACGTCATGTTGTACGATTCTCCCGCCAGCGGGAACAAGGTTGGCCGGTCCTTTATGATTCCGAAAACTCACGGTGAGCTGCGCAGCATCAGCCGGATGATGAAAGTGTGGTCCGACGCCAGCTTCGGTATGATGGGCCGTTCGCCCGACTACCTGAATAGGGCGATGACAGCGTATGCGGCGGGCGCGGATTTCCTTGCTCAACAGGGACCGAAGTTCGGTGAAAATGCGCGTAGATACTACGAATACATACGCGAAAACGACCTCTGTTTGACGCACACGCTCATTACGCCACAAGCAAACCGCGCCGTCAACACAGCAAAACAGGCGGACCCGTACCTCGCAGCGCGTGTGAAAGAAGAAACCGATGCCGGAATCGTTATCCGGGGATGCAGAATGCTTGCGACACTTCCTGCGTCCGATGAAATTATGGTGTTCCCGTCTACTCTTTTGAAGAATCAAGAAGAAGATGCACCATATGCGTTTGGTTTGGCTATTCCGACATCAACGCCGGGGTTGAAGTTCCAATGTCGCGAAGCAGTCGATTACGGGCATTCACATTACGACCATCCGCTCGGGTCGCGATTCGAAGAGATGGACGCTGTTGTGATCTTTGACGACGTCTTCGTACCGTGGGAAAACATTTTCTTGTATCGTGACGTCGCAAAATGCAATGAAGCGTACGCCAAAACCGGCGCCATTGTGAACATGTCTCATCAGGTGGTGGTCAAAAATATTGCCAAAACCGAATTCCTCCTTGGATTAGCATCCCTCCTTGCCCACACCATCGGCGTGGAAACTTTTCAGCATATCCAGGAAAAGCTTGCGGAAATCTGGGTAAACATGGAAACCATGAAGGCATTTTTGCGCGCCGCGGAGGCGGATGCAAAACTCGACGATTACGGCGTCATGCGCCCGGCGTGGGATCCGCTTGATGCAGCGCGGAACCTATACCCCCGTCTTTATCCCCGGATGATCGAGATTATCCAGCAGATGGGCGCCAGCGGCCTGGTATCAGTGCCAACGCAAGCCGACATGAACGGCCCGCTTTCTGAAGAAATCAAGAATTACTATCAAGCCGCTCGCGCGGAAGCGCACGAACGCATCCCTCTCTTCCGTCTTGCGTGGGATACAGCCCTTTCTGCATTTGGCTCACGCCAGGTTTTGTACGAGCGCTTCTTTTTTGGCGACCCCGTGCGCATGGCCAGTGCCCTTGTGGCAAATCACAGCTGTGCTGAATATGTGGACCGGGTGCGCGAATTCCTGGCACAGAGCAGGGAAGAAGCTCTTTCTGAAGCCAGAAAGTAAGTGTAACAGCCTCGTTGGCCAAAAAAGACATTATCTGTAAAAAACGAAACACGGAAATCACGGACCACTCCGTGACCGCAATAGAGGGAAAATTCTATGGGGCGAAGAGGGAGGTCTCTTCTCAAAGATGAAACGCTCTTCTTTGTGACGACAACAGTTGTTAATTTCGCCAAGGTCTTCACATCGGATAATTATTGCGACATTCTTGTGGAGAATATCAAACACTATCGACAGAAGTATAGGTTTAGCATCATTGGGTTTGTCATCATGCCAAGTCATTTTCATTGGATCGTCGAAGTCAATCCCGAATTGGGCACGATCTCGGCGATTATGAGAGATATCAAGAAGTTTTCCGCTTGGGACTTGATGGATGCTTTTGAGAAAGATAAGAAATTTGGGTTTCTGAGAATGTTTCGCGCTGAGGCACAAGGATATAGAGACCAGAAAAGAAAACTCTCGATGAAACGATTCGATGATGAATACATTCGCAACGATGAAATGTTGCATTCAAAGTTGGATTATATTCACAATAATCCTGTTGAAGCTGGGTTGATATCGGCCCCCGAAGATTACAAATATTCAAGTGCAAGAAATTATGTTCTCGGAGACCATTCAGTATTAGAAGTAAAGACCGATTGGATATGATCAGCACAAGTGTGGCACGGTATGGACCGTGGCACCCAGAAGTGACCAAAATTCGATTCCATCAAGTGAGAAAACACCCACAGGTGGTCACGGGCCAAAAGACTTTATCTGTAAAAAACGAAACACGGCGAGGCTGTCCAAAATGTGAGGGCCGCGGGCGCCACGAACCATTTCGTGGCGTTAAAAGGACCAGAAAGCTGACTCATTTAGTGTCACGTTGTGGAGCGTGACACCAACAAGGACTTTTTGGACAGCCTCGCAACAGAATACTGTGGGTGATGAAAGATTGAAATCGGACAGTGATGCACACTTTGCCCTTTCAAGAATCCGCCTGGCGCTTCTTACAATTTTTGTGCTGGGAACGATAGCAACGATCACCGAATTACTCTTGTTGAATCACGTGGAGGACGCCTGGCAACTCATCCCCCTTGTTCTCTTCGCCGCAAGTCTAGCCGTTTTGGGTTGGTTTTTCTTGGCCAAAAAGGCGAAAGCCTCAGGCTTTTTCAATTCATCATGCTGCTCTTTCTTCTGAGCGGTGTTGTCGGAAGTGTTTTGCATTATCGAGGTAGCCGGGAGTTCGCTTTGGAGGCCTATCCTTCCATGACTGGCAACGAAGTTTTCTGGAGGTCGATCCAGGGGGCAGCGCCGATTCTTGGCCCCGGCATCATGATTCAATTCGGCATTCTCGGCTTGGCATACACGTATCGCCACCCGTCTCTGACAACAGCTTCCGCTGACAAATCCGTCCCTCAAGGAGATTAAAATGAAAACCGTCAGAATCGTGAAACGGGTGAACATCGTCATAGTTTTTGCAGTTTTTTTCCAATGCGTTGTGCAGGCACAACTCGGACGACAGATGGGATTAATCGACCCAAACGTTGCCGGAGAAAAAGAACTCCTCTCTCTTCCTCACTTTAGCGAAACCATTGTCAAAGAAATCATTGAAGCCCGGCCGTTTCTCAGAATGACAGCTCTGGATTCTCTTTTGGGCAAAACTTTGAGCAAAGAGCAACGGACGGAACTTTACGCGAAGACTTTCGTTCACATTAACCTCAACACGGCAACAAATGACGAGATTCTCTTGATTCCGGGCATGGGTCGGCGTATGTTGCATGAGTTTCTTGAATACCGCCCTTACCATTCCCTCGCCCAATTTCGAAAAGAAATCAGAAAATATGTGGACCAGAAAGAACTGGCGAGGTTGGAGCAGTACGTTTTCATTCCGATTAATCTCAACAAAGCAAGCGACGAAGATATTCTGACCATTCCCGGCATGGGCAAAAAGATGTTGCATGAATTCAAGGAATATCGGCCATACAGCACGCTCGCGCAATTCAGGAAAGAAATGAGAAAATACGTGCCGCCGAACGAAGTCGCCAGACTCGAACGATATGTCACCATCAAATGAACGGATCAAAGATTCTGCGCCCCGATGAGCGAATCCATTGACCCGAAGAAATTTCGACAGACAGTCGGCCAGTTTGCGACCGGAGTCGCGGTCATCGCCGCAGAAGTGAACAAAGAGGTTCACGGCATGACGGCAAACGCCTTCACTTCGCTTTCGCTCAACCCGATGCTTGTGCTTTTTTGTGTAGACAAGCGCGCAAAGATGTCGGAGTTTATGCAATTGGCAAACGGTTTTTCGATTAATTTTCTGCGGGATGACCAGCAGGCGTTATCCACCTACTTTGCGGGAGGCTGGAAGAAACCGAACGCGCCCCCATTCCGATTCGTCCCGTGGGACGGCGGCCCTCGCCTGGAAGGTTGTGCTTCGGCACTCGGATGTCGATTACATAGCGTGGCAGACGGCGGAGACCATTCCATTATCATCGGCGAAGTCATTGCCTTTCATCTTGGCATTGAGCCTCGAGACCCGCTGGTTTTCCATTCCGGCATGTATCGCAAGCTCGACAAGCGCGAGAAAGAGCCCGCTCCTCCTGACTTTGGCGAAGCACGAACTGACGTGAGCGTTTTCCTTGACCCTTGGGATCAAACGTAGCATGGACTTCGGAAATTTATCTGGGCTGCTATCCATTGAATTTCAGAAGTCTCAATTGAAATGCAATGGGAGACTCCGAAGTTCTTGACACAACAATGAAAACTTCGCAAGTCTTGTGAATCCGATGAACATTACCCGCGCTGCTCACCTCGAATTCCGCGTAACTGATCTTGCACGTGCTAGAGCGTTTTACGTTGATACACTTGGGTTCGTCGAGACCGCAAAAGACAAGAATCGACTTTACCTTGGCGGATACGAAGAGCGCGACCTGTATAGCTTGGTTCTGCGAAAAGCGGAATCTCCCGGGGTTGGACACATTGCATTCCGTGTTGCGGATCCGTCCGATTTGAACGCGGTTGCAAAACTCTATGAAGAGCATCAATGTGCTGTTCGATGGATTGACGCCGGATACGAGCAGGGCCAGGGAAAAGCTTTACGGGTTCAGGACCCTTCGGGCCTTCCGATAGAGTTCTTTCATGAAATCGCCCAACGCGAACGATTACTTCAGCGGTATGACCTGTATCGCGGTGCGCATGTGATGCGGCTGGATCATTTCAATTGTCAGTTGCCCGACGTGCAAACAGCGTACGATTGGTTCACGCAGAAACTCTGCTTTCATTGCTCAGAATATACTGTAACAGAAAGTAAGCCTGAGCAATTATGGGCAGCATGGCTCAATCGCAAACAGGATGTTCACGATATTGCATTGATGAACGGCGTTGGGCCGCGTGTGCATCACGGCGGATTCTGGGTAAGCAATCAACAGAGTGTACTTCACACGTGCGATGTCTTAGCGGCAGCCGGAATGGTCAATGCGATTGAGAGAGGCCCCGGCCGTCACGGGCTCAGCAACGCTTTTTTTCTTTACCTGCGAGATCCCGACGGCAACCGCATCGAGCTGTATACGGGGGATTACATTATTGCAGACCCGGATTGGAAACCGATCAAGTGGAGTATCAACGACCCGCGACGGGCGACATTCTGGGGACACACGCCGCCGCCGAGCTGGTTTAATGAGGCTTCAAGAGTGGAGTCTATTCAGAGCGGTGAGTTGCTTCCGGTATCAGAACCCCAACTGCGCGACAGGCCGGATTTTGTGACGTAGACGAAAAAATCTTTCGGCACTTGACACATATCCCGAAATTCTGTATACTTCTTTTAGTCTAAGCTTTTCGTTCTTTACCATATTTCTTTCACTTATCGAGAACGGCTGAGGGAACAGGCCCTGTGAAGCCGTAGCAACCGGTTCAGATCAACCTCGCTGAACGTCAGGTGCTAATGCCTGCCTTGAGCATCGCTCAAGGAACGATGAGAGGGAGACGGATACAATTCCTTGTAGCCTCTTCTGATCGTCGATAGAAGAGGTTTTTCATTTATAGCCACATCATAACACAAGGAGGGTTGTATGCGTCTTCAAACCAAAACCATTCACGCCGGGGTCGACAAAGACTCTGCCTTCAACAGCGTCATCACTCCCATTTACCAGACCTCGACATTCCGTTTCGAAGACGGAAAAACAAAGGGCTACGACTATTCCCGGACCGCCAATCCTACGCGTACAGCGCTCGAGGAGAACATCGCAGCCCTTGAAGGAGGACTCCGCGCATCAGCCGTCGCCACCGGGATGGCAGCGATTACTACAACCCTGCACTTTTTCCACTCAGGCGACCACATCATTTGTACGCACGATTGCTACGGCGGCACGGAGCGAATCCTCCGCACGTATCAGGAGCTTTTCGGCCTTGAGGTCTCGTATGTCAATATGCAAGACCTCTCCGCTGTCCGTGCTGCAGTTCGTCTCGGTACAAAAGCGCTTTGGATCGAAACGCCGAGCAATCCGCTGCTCAACATCGTTGACATCCGTGCGCTTTCGGACATCGCTCACAGCCACAATGCGCTTTCCATCGTCGACAACACATTTCTGTCGCCCTACAATCAGCGGCCATTTGAGCTGGGGGCAGATGTCATTGTCCATTCAACGACAAAGTACCTCAACGGCCACAGCGATGTTGTAGGCGGCGCCGTGGTTGTCAACCGGTTGGACCTCGCCGAGCGGCTACAGTTTCTCCAGAACGCGCTCGGCCAGGGAGCGTCACCGTTCGATTGCTGGCTTGTACTCCGCGGCATAAAAACTCTAGTTCCTCGGATGAGAATCCATGAGGAGAACGCTCGTGCGGTGGCGACATTCCTGGAATCACATCCGAACATCAAGAAAGTATATTACCCCGGGCTCGAAAGTCACCCGCAACATGGTCTTGCAAGGCGGCAACAGTCCGGCTTTGGCGGGATGGTTTCGTTTGAAGTGGACGGAGGAATCCGCGAGGTGAACCATGTCCTGCGCTCGGTGAGAATCTTTTCAGTTGCCGAATCGCTTGGCGGCGTCGAGTCTCTCATCAGTCATTCCGTTTCCATGACGCACGCGTCGATGAATCCCGACCTGAGGACGAAAGCCGGCATCAACGAGCGGGTTCTCAGACTCTCCGTGGGAATTGAAGACCCCGACGACCTTCTCGCCGACCTCGATCAGGCTTTGGCTTTCAAAACAACAGTCAAAGTTCCCAACCACTCATTTGCGGTGGGGGTGTAAAATGTCGACTTCTCTCGAGTTGCTCGATTTTGTTGAGACACAAAAGGTCGAACTCTACAGTGATCTGAGGGCGCTTCAGCTCGAATCAGGCAAGAGTCTTTCACCGGTCGAGGTAGCTTACGAAACCTACGGCACGCTTAATAGCGAGGGGACAAACGGCGTCCTGATTTGTCATGCCCTTACCGCAAATTCCCACGCCGCGGGTCGATACGCCACGAATGGAAAAACGCCGGGATGGTGGGACGGTCTCATTGGTCCGGGAAAAGCCCTCGACACCAATAAATATTTCGTTGTTTGCCCTAACATCCTTGGAAGCTGCTACGGCACAACCGGACCCACTTCGGTTAATCCGGTTACCGGTCGGGCGTACCGATTGTCCTTTCCACAACTGACAGTGAGGGACATTGTGCGGGTTCAAAAGCAGTTACTCGACTTCCTTGGGATTCAGAAACTGGCTGCTGCATGCGGAAGCTCTCTCGGCGGAATGCAGGTTTTGGAATGGGGCATCATGTATCCCGATTTTTGTGAGGCTCTTATCCCGATTTCCACGGCAGCTCGCCAACCGGCCTGGTGCATTGCTCTCAACGCGGCGACGCGATCGGCCATCACAAGCGACCCGGAATGGAAGAACGGCGATTACACTGACCAACCGGCGGGCGGGTTGGCTCTCGCCCGAATGATCGGCATGATTTCTTACCGCAGTCCGAAGGAATTCGAAACCCGCTTTGGCAGGAACCGTCGTGACCCCTCAGGGTTCGCCTACGACCCCGACAATCTCTTCCAGGTTGAGAGTTACTTGCGGCATCAGGGAGACAAGCTCGTCAAGCGGTTTGACGCTAATACGTACGTGTACTTGTCTCGCGCAACGGATTTCCATGATGTCACCTGGGGCCGCGGACTGCTGAGGGACGTTCTCGGTAGCATTACATCAAAGACACTCTGTATCGGCGTCTCTTCGGATGTTCGCTATCCCAAACAATACCAGCATGAGATTGTGCAATTCGTCCCCGACTCGAAGTATGCGGAAATCAACTCCATCCATGGCCACGATGCATTTTTGATCGAGTTTGAACAATTGAACAGAATGATCAAAGGCTTTTTACAGAGAGGATATTGAGAATGATTTCACTCAACGGAAAAGTAAGCATTGTTACAGGCGCATCGCGCGGAATCGGAGCAGCCACGGCTTTGCTCCTTGCAAAGGCGGGGTCGGATATTGTCTTAAACTATGTACAACAAAAGGAGCGCGCGGCTGAAGTTTCAGCGCAAATCAAAAAGCTTGGAAGATCCGTCATCCTTCACCAGGCGAATGTCGCGATGAATGCTGAAGTGTCTCATCTCGTCGACCGAACTCTCGTTGAGTTCGGCAAAATCGATATCGTTGTCAACAACGCCGGCATCTGGACCTACGGAGAAATCGGGAACTTGAACGACGACACCTGGGATCAGACGTTGGATGTGAACCTGAAAGGTGTCTTCAACATCTGCAACGCCGTTGTGCCGCACATGAAGAGAAACAATGGCGGCCGGATTATCAACATTGCCTCCACTGCGGGACAACGCGGCGAAGCCAATCACTCGCATTACGCTGCCTCGAAAGGAGGAATCCTTGCCTTCACCAAATCGATAGCGG